>NZ_JAIVPF010000024.1:0-188281 GCF_053528595.1 Leucobacter sp.
CGGCCCGCCTGACCCGTGCCGAGACCGAGCCCGCTGTTCGAAACCGCTCGAGTTCTCGACGCTGGAGGGCTCGGGTTCGAACAGCGGGCTCGGTCTCGACGAGGAGCGGCGCGAGCGCCCGCGGTCTACGCCCCGGTCTTGGCCGGGGTCCAGCTCTTCCACTGCCCGCTGCGCTCGAACTCGAGGTCGAGCGGGATGTTGGAGCGATCCTTCAGCAGCACGCTCGCGAGCAGGCCGAGCGAGGTCATGAAGAGCAGGTAGACAACGATCGCCCAGGTGGTGCCGAACGACTGCAGCAGGATCTGCGCGATGGTGGGCGCGAAGGCGCCGCCGATGACGCCGCCGAGCGCGTAGCTGATCGAGATGCCCGAGTAGCGCACCGAGGCGGGGAAGGTCTCGGCGAACCACACCGCGGCCGGGCCGTAGGTGAGGCCCAGGCCCACGGCGAGCAGGGAGGTGCCGAGGAGCACACCCCCGACGCCGCCGTTGAACACGAACTGGAAGAGCGGGATGACGCCCAGTGCCTGCACGATCCAGCCGAGGTTCATGATCGGCTTCCGTCCGTAGCGGTCGGAGAGCGGGCCGGAGAGGAAGGTGAAGATCGCCCAGACGATGGCCGCGGTCAGCACCGCGAGCTGCACCTGCACCGGGTCGTAGCCGAGTCCGCCCTGATCCTCGGGGCGCGACGCGAGGCCCTGCACGTAACCGCCCGTGAGCATGTACCCCACGGCGTTGTTGCCGGCGAAGAGCAGCGCGCTCAGGATGACGAGCGGCAGGTGCTGCTTGAAGACCTGCACGATGGGGGCCGACTCCTGCTGGCGGGTCTCCTTGATCTCGCTGAAGACGGGGGACTCGTCGACCGTCTTGCGGATGATGAAGCCCACGACGATCAGCACGACGGAGAATAGGAACGGCACGCGCCAGCCCCACTCCTCGAACGCCTCGCCCGGCGCGACGACGCGCATGAGCGCGAGCATGGCCGAGGCGAGCAGCATGCCGAAGGGCACGCCGAGCTGCGGGAAGATGCCGTAGAGGCCGCGCTTGCCCTTCGGGGCGTGCTCGACCGACATCAGCACTGCGCCGCCCCACTCGCCGCCGGCCGAGAGGCCCTGCAGGATGCGGAGCAGGATCAGGATGACGGGTGCCGCGAGGCCGATCGCATCGTAGGCGGGCAGGAGGCCGATCCCGACGGTCGCCACGCCCATGAGCAGGAGCGTGATGACGAGCATGGGCTGGCGCCCGAGCCTGTCGCCGAAGTGGCCCGCGAGGAAGGCGCCGAGCGGGCGGAAGAGGAAGGAGAGGCCGATGGTGAGCAGCGAGAGGATCTGCATCATGCCCTCGCCCGCGGGCTCGAAGAAGAGCTTGGCCAGCACGAGGTTGGCGGCGAAGGCGTAGATGAAGAAGTCGTACCACTCGATGGTGGTGCCGATCACCGAGGCGGCGACGACCTTTCGTCGCTCTCGCGTGGAACTGACGGCGACCGGCTGTGTCATTATGTGACTTCCTTGTCCAACTATCGAATCAATCAGATGCTGAATGTATTGTACGCGGGGTGATGCGCGACAACTGTGTGTTCGCTTCGGAATTGTGACACAGCTGTAACCTTTCTGATCCGGGATACTGGGGAGCATGACGCTTCCCGATGGTTATCGCCTCGCCCGTCTCGAGGATCGCAGCCGCCTGGAGCGGGTACTGCGCCTCGACGCCTGGGCCTTCCCCACCGAGATCCCGATCGAGGATCTGCTCGCCGTCGAGCACCCGATCCCGTGGGGGCGCGCCTGGGCCGTGGAGCACGAGCGAGCGCGCACCGGCGAGCTCGCGGCGATGTACGGCGCGTACTCGCTGCGGTCGTTCCCGGTGCCGGGAGCCGAGACGGCCTGCGGCTGGCTCACCTGGGTGGGCGTGCACCCCGGGCATCGGCGACGGGGGATCCTGCGCGAGATGATCGCGCACCACTTCGCGGACTGCCTCGGGCGCGGAGAGGCCATCTCGGGTCTCAACGCGGCCGAGGCCGCCATCTACGGCAGGTTCGGATACGGCATGGCGGCGTCGCAGATCTCGCTGACGATCCCGCGCGGGGCCGGGCTGCGACCCGTGCCGGGCTCCGACGGGCTCGAGGTCGATCTCGCGGAGTGGGATCCGGCCCGACACGGGGAATCGATCGCGGCGATGCACCGGGAGTACGCGCGCCTGCCGGAGGGGATCGGGCGGCCGGGCTGGGCGAGCTGGGAGACCCCGGAGCTGCGGCGTGCGGCGGATCAGGATCCGCCCGAGCTGCACCGGGGCCAGGAGGCGCAGCGGGTGCTCGTCGTGCGCGACGGCGCGGGGGAGCCGCGCGGGTACGCCCGCTTCCGCCGCAAGTCGGCCTGGAACCGGAACATCGCCGATGGGACGGTGCAGCTGCGCGACGCCGTGGCGCTCGATGCCGCGGCGGCGCACCGCCTGTGGTCGGTGCTGCTCGACCTCGACCTCATGGCCCGCGTCGAGACCGGCCCGATGCCGGTCGACGACCCGATCCTGTCGCTCCTCATCGACGTGCGGGGCGCCCTGCCGGTGACGAACGATCTGCAGTGGATCAGGATCCTCGATCTCCCCCGCGCACTCGCGGCGCGGCGCTACGCCGCGCCCGTCGACGCGGTGCTCGAGGTGACGGACGCGCTGCTGCCGCGGAACGCGGGACGCTGGCGGGTGCGCGCGGAGGCGCACGGGGCCGTCGAGGTGTCGCGCAGCGAGGCCGAACCCGATCTCGCGCTCGACATCCGCGAACTCGGCGCCGCGCACCTCGGCGCCGTCTCGCTGGCGGCGCTCGCGCAGGCCGGGCTCGTCACGGCGCGGCGCCCCGGGGCGCTGGCGCGGGCCGCGACCGCGTGGTCGTGGCCCGTCGCGGCCGGCGCCGACTGGGTGTTCTGAGGCCGCGCGTCACGCCGCGAGCGGCGGATCGCAGCGCCGCAGCGCCGCAGCGCCGCAGCGCCGCTCGCGGCGGTTCGGGCGCGCTCGTCACGCCGCCGCCGGGCGGAACCGGCGATCCGCCGCCCCTAAGCGGGATCCACGATGCTGAGCAGCAGGTGCCCGTTCGGCACCGTCTGGCCGATCGGCGCGTCGATGCCCGCCACCGCGCCGTCGCGGTGGGCGTAGATCGACTGCTCCATCTTCATCGCCTCGAGCACCACGACGAGGTCGCCCTCGGAGACCTGCTGGCCCTCCTCGACGGCCACTTTCACGACGGTCGCCTGCATCGGAGCGGCCACGGCGTCGCCGGTGGCCGTGGCCACGCCGGTGCCCTTCGCGCGCTTGGGCGCGGGGCCGCGGGTGACCTCCTGGTCGACGAGGGGGAGCAGCGTCGCGGGCATGGTCACCTCGACGCGCCGCCCCGAGACCTCCACCACGACCGTGCGTCGCTTCGGGTCCTGCGCGATCGCCGACATCTCGCCCTCCCACGGCTCGATGTCGTTCTCGAACTCGCTCTCGATCCAGAGCGTGTACACGCCGAAGCGGCCATCGGGGGCGGTGAAAGCGGGATCCCGCACGATCTTGCGGTGGAACGGCAGCACGGTGGGCAGACCCTGGATCTCGAACTCGTCGAGGGCGCGGCGGGCGCGCTGCAGCGCCTCCTCGCGGGTCGCCCCGGTGACGATGAGCTTGCCGAGCATCGAGTCGAAGGCCCCCGAGACCACGTCGCCGGTGACGACGCCGGTGTCGACGCGCACGCCCGGGCCGGCGGCCGGCTTGAACAGCGTCACGGGGCCGGGAGCCGGGAGGAAGCCGTTGCCGGGATCCTCGCCGTTCAGGCGGAACTCGAAGGAGTGGCCGTGCGGCACCGGATCCGGGTAGTCGATCACACCGCCCTCGGCGATCCGGAACTGCTCGCGCACCAGATCGATGCCCGTGACCTCCTCGGAGACCGGGTGCTCGACCTGCAGGCGGGTGTTCACCTCGAGGAACGACACTGTGCCGTCCTTCGCGACGAGGAACTCGCAGGTGCCGGCGCCCACGTAGCCGACCTCCTTGAGGATGGCCTTCGACGCGGCGTAGAGCTTCTCGTTCTGCTCGTCGGTGAGGAACGGCGCGGGAGCCTCCTCGACGAGCTTCTGGTGGCGGCGCTGCAGCGAGCAGTCGCGCGTCGAGACCACGACGACGTTGCCGTGCTGGTCGGCGAGGCACTGGGTCTCGACGTGGCGCGGCTTCTCCAGGTACTTCTCGACGAAGCACTCGCCGCGGCCGAACGCCGCGACCGCCTCGCGCGTGGCCGACTCGAACAGCTCGGCCACCTCGTCGCGCTCGTAGGCGACCTTCAGGCCGCGGCCGCCGCCGCCGAACGCCGCCTTGATGGCGATGGGCAGGCCGACCTCGTCGGCGAAGGCGAGCACCTCGTCGGCGCCGGCGACCGGGTCGCTCGTGCCGGCCGCGAGGGGTGCGCCGACTTTCTCGGCGACGTGGCGGGCCGAGACCTTGTCGCCCAGGCGCTCGATGGCGTCGGGGCCGGGGCCGATCCAGATGAGGCCCGCCGAGATGACGGCGCGCGCGAAGTCGGCGTTCTCTGCGAGGAAGCCGTAGCCGGGGTGCACGGCGTCCGCGCCCGAGCGGCGGGCGACGCCGAGGATCTTGTCGATCACCAGGTAGGTGTCGGCGCTGGTGGTGCCGTTCAGCGCGTACGCCTCGTCGGCCAGCTGCGCGTGCATGGCGTCACGGTCCTGATCGGCGTAGACGGCCACGGAGGCGATGCCGCTGTCTGCGGCGGCGCGGATGATGCGGACGGCGATCTCGCCACGGTTGGCGATGAGCACTTTACGAATGCGCGACATGGATTACAGCCTATTCCAGGGACGGAGCCCAGCCTTGGATATACGCCACAAACCTTTCTGCGATTCGTTGCCGACAGGCATAAATCCTGCCGCGGGGGTTCGCGAGCGCGCCGAGCGCGTTACTCTCGGAAGAAGCCGACGATCCGACCGGGCGCCGGCACCGGAACCGCAATCCCGACGGAGGGAATCACATGGCAGGCAAGTCGGAAGTCGAAACGCTGCTGCAGCAGGTGCCGCTCGGAGATCTGGCGGCGAGGTTCGGAGTCGACGAGGGCACGGTCGAGGCCGCGGTGCGCCAGGCGCTGCCCGGCCTGATCGGCGGCATGGCGGTCAACGCGAGCGCCGCCGACGGCGCGGACAGCCTCGCCCGCGCGGTGCAGCAGCACGAGTCGCCGGCGGAGAAGCTCTCGCTCGAGGCGATCGACGCCGAGGACGGCAAGAAGATCGTGAAGCACGTGCTGGGCGAGCAGAAGGACGACGTCGCGAAGGCGCTGGGGGCGAACTCGGGCAGCTCGGTCATCGCAGACCTCATCCCCCAGCTGCTGCCGCTGCTCGCGCCCCTCGTCATGCAGTTCCTCGCGGGCCGGCTCGGCGGGGGATCGGCCGCGGGCACGACGGCCTCCTCGGGCTCCGCCGAGGGCGGGCTCGGCGGGGTGCTGGGGGACCTGCTGGGCGGGCTGCTCGGCGGCGGTTCGGGCGCCGGTCCGGCGAGTTCGGGATCCGGATCCTCCGGGGGCGATCTCGGCGATCTGCTCGGGGGCCTCCTGGGCGGGGGATCGGGATCCTCCGGAGGTTCGTCCGGCGGCGGGCTCGGCGATCTGCTGGGCGGTCTCCTCGGCGGCAGGAAGTAATCAGCCGCGCGTCCGCGCCTGCCTCCTCCGCGCGGAGGCAGGCCGGCGCGCGCCCGGCGGACCGTGCCGCGATGCGCGACACCCGCGAGTCCGGGAATGGCGCCCGCGGTAGACTTGCGGCGTGGTGAATCCAGAGATCCAAGGGCGCGTGTATCCGCCGACCGCCCCGTACCTCGTCGGCCGTGAGAAGGTGCGCGAGTTCGCCCGCGCCGTGCTGAGCGCCTCGCCGCTCCACCTCGATCCCGAGGCCGCCCGGGCCGCCGGCTACACCGATGTCGTCGCGCCCCCGACCTTCGCGGTCGTGGTCCAGGAGGCGACGCTGGCCCAGCTGCTCGCCGACGGGGAGGCGGGGGTCGACTTCTCGCGCGTCGTGCACGGGGATCAGCGCTTCACGTACACGCGCCCCATCGTCGCCGGCGACGAGCTCGCGGCGACGCTCACCGTCGCCGCGGTGAAGCAGCTCGGCGGCCACTCCATGGTGACGGCGTCGAGCGAGATCGTCGACGCCGACGGCGAGCACGTCGTCACCGCCGTCTCGACGCTCGTCGTCCGGGGAGAGGAGTAACCGCATGAGCACCCCCGTCTTCGAAGAGCTGTCGGCCGGTCAGATCGTCGCCGAGCGCGAGCTGCTGCTCACCCGCGACCGCCTCGTGCGCTACGCGGGCGCCTCGGGCGACTTCAACCCCATCCACTACCGCGACGACGTCGCCGTCTCCGTCGGGCTGCCCGGCGTGCTCGCCCACGGCATGCTCACCATGGGCGCCGCGGGATCCGTGGCCACCGACTGGCTGGGCTCCGCGGGCCGCGTGATCGACTATCAGTCCCGCTTCACCCGCCCTGTTCCCGTCGACCCCGCGGAGGGCGCGACCATCACCGTCACCGCGACCGTCGGAGCGCTCGACGAGTCGCTGCGCACCGTCCGCCTCGACCTCAAGGTCGTCTTCGACGGCGCGACCGTGCTGGGCAAGGCGCAGCTCGCGGTGGCGTTCGAGTGACGCTTCCCGACATCGCCCCCGAGCCGGTCGGCGACGGAACCCCGCTCTCCGAGCTGACGACCATGCGCGTCGGCGGGCCTGCCGAGCGCATCCTCGTCGCGCACGGCTTCGAGGACCTGGTGCGCTACGCGACCGAGCTGTGGGACGCCGGTGATCCCTGGCTGCTGCTGGGCGGTGGATCGAACACGGTCGTCAGCGACGACGGCTTCCCGGGCACCGTGCTGCTCGTGCGCAGCACGGGGATCGCGCGCGTCGACGAGGGCGAGCACCCGGGCGGCGTGCATCTGCGCGTGCAGGCGGGACACGACTGGGACCACCTGGTGGCCACCTGCGTGGACCGGGGCTGGTCGGGCATCGAGGCGCTCTCGGGCATCCCCGGGCTGGCCGGGGCCGCCCCCGTGCAGAACATCGGCGCGTACGGCCAGGAACTGTCGGACGTGCTGCACTCGATCGAGTTCCTCGAGCGCGAGAGCGGCGAGGTGCGGCGCATGACGGTCGAGGAACTGGAGCTGGGCTATCGCGATTCGGTGATCAAGCGCGGCCTCGAGGGTGTGGTGCTGTCGATCGATCTGCTGCTCGGTGACGCGAACGGCGCTGATGCCGCCGGCGGCGACGCGGGAGCCGGCGACCGCGCGCTCTCGGCGCCGGTCCGCTACGCGCAGCTCGCCGGCGCGCTCGGGGTCGAGATCGGCGACCGGGTGCCGCTGCGGCGGCTGCGCGACTCGGTGCTGCGGCTGCGCGCCTCGAAGGGCATGGTGCTCGATCCCGCGGATCACGACACCTGGAGCGCGGGATCCTTCTTCACGAACCCCATCGTCACCGAGCACTTCTCCCGCGAGCTGCCGGAGCACGCGCCGCGGTTCCCCCTCGACGAGGAGGAGCCGCCCCCGGCGGTCACCAGTTTCGAGGAGCTCGCCGCGGGCGTGCCGCTGCGCGTGCCGCTGCCGGCGCCCGAGCGCATGGTGAAGCTCTCCGCCGCGTGGCTGATCGAGAACGCGGGGGTCGAGCGCGGGCTCCGGCTCCCGGGATCCGGCGCGGCGATCTCGTCGAAGCACACGCTCGCCATCACCAACCGCGGCGGGGCCTCGGCGGCCGATGTGGCCGAGCTCGCCCGCCTGGTCGTGCAGCGGGTGCAGCAGGAGTTCGGCGTCGTCCTGGCGCCCGAGCCCAACCTGTACGGCCTGGAGCTGTAGCGCGCATGCGCATTCAGATCATCGGCCGGGGCCGCATGGGCACCGCCCTCGCGGAGGCTCTGCGCGGGGCGGGGGCGGACCTGCTGCCCCTCGGCGGCCGCGGCGCCTCGGGGGAGGACGCCGAGGCGGTACTGCTCGCGGTGCCCGATGCGGCGATCCCGGAGGCGGCGGCGCGCGTCCGGCCGGGGCGCCCGGTCGGCCACCTCTCGGGGGCGACCGGCCTCGATGCGCTGGGCCCTCATGAGGAGGTCTTCAGCCTGCACCCGCTGCTCACGGTGACCGGCGCGGGAACCGCGTTCGCGGGTGCGCACGCCGCGGTCGACGGCTCGAGCGAGCGGGCTCTGGAGGTCGCGCGGGAGATCGCCCGGCTGCTCGGCATGCAGACGTTCCGGGTGGCGGACGAGGATCGCGCCGCCTACCACGCCGCGGCCTCGGTCGCGGCGAACTACCTCGTGGTGCTCGAGGGCTTCGCCGAGCGGCTGGCCGCGAGCGCCGGGGTGCCGCGCGATGCCCTGGCTCCGCTCGCACGCGCCGCGCTGCGCAACTGGGCCGAGCTCGGTGCCGCCGCCGCGCTGACCGGGCCCATCGCGCGGGGCGACGAGGCCACGGTAGCGGCCCAGCGCGCCGCGGTGGCGGAGCGCCTGCCCGATCGGGTCGAGCTGTTCGACGCGCTCGTGGAAGCCGCGCGCGAGCTCGCCGCGGAGAGGAGCGCGCCATGAGGATCGTGCGCACGATCGCGGAGCTGCGTGCGGCGCTGGCCGAGGCGCCGGGATCCGCGAGCCCGGCCGCCGCGACCCGTCGCGTCGGCATGGTGCCGACCATGGGCGCGCTGCACGAGGGTCACCTCTCGCTCGTGCGCGCGGCCCGCGCCGAGAACGACGCCGTCGTGCTCTCCATCTTCGTCAATCCCACGCAGTTCGACGAGGCCGCCGACCTCGCCGCCTATCCGAGGCAGGAGGAGCGCGACGCCGCGCTCGCCGCGGAGGCGGGGGTCGACCTGATCTTCGCTCCCGATGCGGCGGAGATGTATCCGCGGGGCTTCGCCACCACGGTACGCGTGACGGGGGCCCTCACCGAGACCCTCGAGGGGGCCTCGCGCGGCGCCTCGCACTTCGACGGCGTCGCCACCGTCGTCTCGAAGCTGCTGCTCGCGGCGCTGCCGGACTCCGCCTACTTCGGCCTCAAGGACGCCCAGCAGCTGCTCGTGGTGCGCCGCATGGTCGCAGATCTCGGCATCCCGACCCGCATCGTGAGCTGCCCCACCTCCCGCGACCCGGACGGGCTGGCCCGCTCCAGCCGCAACGTGCGCCTGAGCGCCGAGGAGCGTCGGAGCGCGCTCGCGATCCCGCGCTCGCTCGAGGCGGCGGTCGAGGCCGCGGCCTCCGGCGAGCGGGATGCGGGAATGCTGGAGGCGCGCGCGGAGGAGACGCTGCGCGCCGCCGGGCTCGACGTGGAGTACGTGGCGGTCGTGCACCCGGAGACCTTCGAGCCGATGAGGCGGATCGAGGGATCCGCCCTGCTCGCCGTCGCCGCGCGCGTGGGCGAGGTGCGGCTGATCGACAACGCAGTGCTGCGGATCGCGGAGGGCGATCCGGAACCGTCCCGTTCCCACGAGGAGGAATGACATGCCACGGATGACGATCCCGATGCTGCACGAGAAGCGCGCCGCCCGCGAGCCCATCGTGATGGTGACCGCCTACGACTACCCCGGCGCGCGCGCCGCCGATCGCGCGGGGGTCGACATGGTGCTCGTGGGCGACTCCGGCGCTCAGGTGGTGCTGGGGTACGGCTCCACGGTCGCTGTGACCACCGATGAGATGCTCGTGCTCGCGAAGGCGGTGCGCCGGGGAACCGAGTCGGCCTTCCTGGTGTGCGACGTGCCGTTCGGCTCGACCGAGGTATCGGATGCCCAGGCCGTCGAGACCGCGGTGCGGTTCGCGAAGGAGGCCGGCGCCGACGCGGTCAAGCTCGAGGGCGGCAACGAGGAGCGCCTGAGCCGCATCCGGGCCATCGTGGCCGCCGGCGTCCCCGTGGTCGGGCATGTCGGGCTCACACCGCAGACCGCGACCGCGCTGGGCGGCCTGCGCGCCCAGGGGCGCACGACCGAGAGCGCGGTGCGCGTGGTCGAGGAGGCGATCGGGGTGCAGGAGGCCGGCGCCTTCTGCGTGGTGGTCGAGGCCGTCCCCGCCGAGATCACGGACCTGCTGAAGGAGGTGCTGCGGATCCCGATCATCGGCATCGGCGCGGGATCGGCTGACGGCCAGGTGCTCGTGCTGCACGACCTGCTCGGCATCACCGAGGGGCGCCCGGCCAAGTTCGTGAAGCGCTACGCGGCGATCGGCGAGGACACGGTCGCGGCCATCACGGCCTACGCCGACGAGGTGCGCGAGGGCGCGTTCCCCACCGCGGAGCACCAGTACGCCGCGAGCCCGGAGGCGGTCGAGGCCGCGCGGCGGGCCCTGCGGTAGGAAGCGGACGCCGCGGCCGCACCGCCCCGCGGCCGCCGGGCATCCCGCGGTCGCGGCTCGCCGGAGCCCCGGTCGCGCATGCTGTGGCTTGCTGTGCGCATATTGCCGGAACTCCGCAGGAATTCCGGCAATATGCGCACAGCAAGCCACGACGGTCGGTGGAACGGGGGTTCGAGAACGGTCGAGCGCGGTGTCCGCAGCGCGGTGTCCGCAGCGCGGCGTCCGCGACGCGCTGTCTAGACCGCGGCGACCCGATCCAGCGCGCCGCGCAGATCGCGGATCAGGTCGTCGGCCGACTCGAGGCCGACCGAGAGACGCAGCAGGCCGGGCGTGATCCCGAGCCGATCGTTGATCTCGGGAGCGAAGGTGCCGTGCGTGGAGGTGAGCGGGTGCAGCACCATCGAACGGGTGTCGCCGATGCCGGTCATGCGCGAGAACACCCGCAGCCCGTTGACGAACGCCCGCGCGCCGTCGACGCCGCCGCGCACGGTCACGCCGAACACGGAGCCGGTGCGGGCGATCCCCGCGTTCTCTCCGGTGCCCGTGCCGTAATCGCGCACCGCGAGTCCGTGGAGCGGGTTCGAGGGGAGCCCGGCGTAGTCGACCGACTCGACCTCGGGCTGCTGCTCGAGCCACGCGGCGATCGTCTGGGAGGAGGCCACGTGGCGCTCCATGCGCAGCGACAGCGTCTCCATGCCCTGGTGCAGCAGGAAGCCGTGCAGCGGCGACAGCGTCGGTCCGATGTCGTTGACCACCGACTCGCGCACGGCTCGCGCGTAGGCCCCGGAGCCGAAGCGCTCGAGCATCGGGGCCACGCCGGGCCGCGATGACTGCGTGATGAGGGGGTATGAGCGGCCCGCACGCTCGGCGGCCTCCCAGTCGAAGTTGCCGCCGTCGACGATCGCGCCGCCCACGGCGGCTCCGTGCCCCGTGAGGAACTTCGTGGCCGAGTGCACCACGATGTTCGCGCCGTGCTCGAAGGGGCGGATCAGCGCGGGAGTGCCGACCGTGTTGTCGACGACGAGCGGCAGATCGTAGCGGGCGGCCACCTCCGCGATGCGGCGCAGATCGGTGACGTCGTTGCAGGGGTTCGGCACCGTCTCCGTGTAGATGGCCTTCGTGTTCGGGCGGATGGCCCGCTCCCACTCGGCGTCGTCGTCCGCGTCCCAGACGTAGTCGAACTCGATGCCGAAGCGCTTGAAACTGCGCCCGAAGAGGATGCGCGTGCCGCCGTAGATCGAGGCCGTGGAGACGATGTGGTCGCCCTGCTGCGCCAGCGCGAACAGTGCCGACGAGATGGCGGCCTGACCGCTCGACACCGCCACCGAGACGACGCCGCCCTCGAGCGAGGCGAGCCGTTCCTCGGCCACCCAGTTGGAGGGGTTGCCCTGACGGGAGTAGATCGCCGACCGCTCGCTCGGCGAGAAGCCCTCGGGATCCTCGTGCCCCGGGTGCTCCTCGGCGCGCCAGTGGATGCTGCCGTTGAAGCGGCTCACCTGGTCGTCGAAGTCCTCGAACAGGTATCCCGCGGAGAGCGCGATCGGCGGCACCCGCAGGCCGTGGTTCTTGTCGGGGTACTCGCCGGCGTGCACCTGGCGGGTGTCGAAGCCGAAGCCGTTCCAGTCGTAGACGGGTTGCGCGGTCTCGATCATGAGGACTCCTTCTCGGGGAGGATACGCGCGATCCGGTCGACGGCCTCGCGGATGGTGTCGGGGGCGCAGGCGAGGTTGAGGCGCGCGTGCCCGGATCCGCCCTCGCCGAACGATGCGCCGTTGTTCAGTGCGACGCGGGCGTCGAACAGGATGCGGCGGCTGGGGTCGTCGCCCAGCCCGGCGTCGCGGAAGTCGAGCCACGCCAGGTAGCCGGCCCGCGGACGGGTGCGGCGCACCCCGGGCAGGCGATCCCGCACCAGCTCGCCGAGCAGCCGGTCGTTGGCCTCGAACTGCGCGATCGCGCGATCGAGCCAGTCACGGCCGTCCACGAGGGCCGCGACGCTGGCGTGCAGCCCGAGGATGCTCGAGCGGCAGGCGACCTCGGGCGGCAGGCGGCGCAGGATCTCGTTCGCGCGCGCGTCGGCGGCGACGATCACCGAGCACTTCGTGCCGGCGAGGTTCCAGCCCTTGCTCGCGGAGGTCGTGGTGACCGAGAGGGCCCCGGCCGCGGCCGCGAGGGGCGCGAAGGGGGTGAAGGCCTGCCCGACGTGTGCGAGCGGGGCGTGGATCTCGTCGGAGACGACGAACACGTCGTACTGCGCGGCGAGGCGCGCCAGCACCGCGAGCTCATCGGCCGAGTGGATGAGCCCGTGCGGGTTGTGCGGGCTGCACAGCAGAAAGGCGTCGACGCCCGGGTCGCTCGCGAAGAGCCGCTCGATCCTGTCGAGATCGAGACGCGCCTCGGGGCTCTCGGTGCGCTCGACCGGGTCGGTCGCGGTGCTCACCAGCGGGATCTGCACCACCTCGAACGGCACCTCGTCGAGGATCTCGAAGAAGCTCGGGTAGACCGGAGTCGGCAGAGCGATCCGCCCGCCCGCAGGCCTGAACAGCCGGAGCGACTCGACGATGCCCGTCGCCACATCGGTGGCGAGGTGCACATGGTCGTGCGGCACCTCCCACCCCCAGCGATCCCGTGCGAAGCCGGCGAAGGCCGGGGCGAGCGGACCGGGGCCGTCGAGGTACCCCGTGTCGGAGGCGAGCACGCGGTCGATCAGCGCCTGCTGCACGACCGGGGCCACGGCGAAATCCATCTCCGCCACGAAGAGGGGCAGCACGTCGGCGGGGTAGCGGGTCCACTTGAGGCTCGTGCGCTGCGTGCGCAGCAGCGCGGGGTCGAGCTCGGCGAAGGGCACGCCACCCGGATCGGTACAGTCCTCGCGGTCGGTCATGCCCCCATGCTCCCCCGGGCGCCGATCCCGCGCGAGCCGGCCGGTAAAGCGGCGTCACACTCGGCGTCAGCCGCGCACCGCGAGGCGCACCGCGCCGGAGGTGAGCGCCTCGAGCGGGCCGCGCCGGTCGAGCGCCGCGAGGATCGCGCCGATCGCGAGCACTCCCGCGAGCTGCAGCGCGAACGCACCCGTGCCGGCGGCCCACCAGGGGATGCCGTTCTCGAGCACCGCGGGATCCTCCATGACCGGCGCGAGCAGCAGTCCCGTGGCGACGATGTGCAGGGTGTAGACGGTGAGCGGTGCCGCGCCGACGCAGCGCAGCGCCTCGAGCACGCCGCCGGTGCGACGTCCGTCTCGCGCAGCGCCGCGGGCGTCGCACAGCAGCACGAGGAGGCCGATCACGGCGCACGCGATGCCGATCGTGCGCAGCAGGTCCATCGGGGAACCCGAGTGCGGCGTGGCCACGAGCTGCGCCCACAGCTCGGACGAGAACGGCGCGCCGAAGGTGGGCGCGATCAGCAGTGAGCGGAACATCTCGGGATCGAGACCCGGCACCGGGGCGAAGCCGAGCACCGAGAGGTGGGCGGCCGCCCAGTTCGAGGCGAGCTGCGCGCCGACCGCGGCCGCGGCGCCGACGGCCGCGACCGCGCCGGCTGCGCGCACCAGGGTGCGCCGCGCGGTGGCCGAGACGAACAGGCGGGCTACGAGCATGCCCGTGAGCAGGTAGACGATCCAGGTGATGGCGGGGTACTCGCCCGTCAGCAGGAGCGCGCGGAGCGCGCCCAGCGGGTCGGCGAAGAGGGGCTCGAAGGTCACGGATCCGCCCTCGTTCACCACGCCGAGCGCCCCGCGAGCCAGCGCGTTCAGGGGGCCGCCGGCGATCCCGAACGCGATCGCGAGCGTCGCCAGCACCCAGCTCGGCGCGGCGATGAGGGGAGCGATGAGGATCATCGCGACGCCGTAGTACGCCAGCACCACCACGACGGGGCTGACGATCAGGCCGAGCAGCAGGCCGATGAGGATCAGGACCGCGCCGCGGAGCGCGACGGCCGCGATCGCCGCGCCGACCCGTCCTGCGCGCATCAGGCGCCGGGTCGCGAAGACCGCGCTGAGCCCTCCGAGCACCGCGAAGAGCGGTGCGGCGATGCCCGACGTGAGGGTCTGTGCGAGCTGCGCCGCCACCTGCTCGAACTCGGAGGCCGTCGGGTTCATCGCGTTCACCGCCACGAGGTGCGTGGCCATCATGCCCACGATGGCGAGGAATCGCGCGAGGTCGACGCCGAGGTAGCGCACGCGGGTGCGCGCGGCGAGCGAGGCGTGCGACTGGGCGGCCCTCGGGGCGTCCGATGCGCGGGGGAGGGTGATCGAAGCGGTCGTGTCCATGACTACCAGCCTCCCCGCCATCGCGCCGCCGCGCATCGGCCGCGGGTGCCGCGCGGGTGGTACCGGAGAGCCGTGCAGGTGGTACCGCGGTGCCGATGTCCCGCCGGGGCTCTGCGGAAACGGGATCGCCCCCGAGCCGTGCGGCTCGGGGGCGATCCCATCTCCTGCGCTCCTGTGCTCGAGGGTCAGACCTCGTTCACCTTGAGCTTGCGAGCTGCAAGCAGTAGAGCTCCCATGCCGAGCAGGAGCATCGCGGCGGCGGTGATCCCGAACGGGATGAGGTCCGCTCCTGCAGCTCCGGTCGTCGGAAGCTGTTCGCCGGGCTCTGTCGGGTCGGTCGGCTGCGTCGGATCGCCCGGATCCGTCGGGTCAGTCGGATCCGTCGGATCGGTCGGATCGGTCGCCGCAGCCTCGACCGTGAACACCACCGTCGTCGTCTGCGAGGCGACCCCGTTGAACGTCTGAGAGGCGTTCACGGAGTAGGTGCCCGTGGTGAGCGGTGCGCCGAAATCGACCGTCCAGGTTCCGTCTTCACCCACCTCGAGGTCGGCGGACGCCGCTGCCGTCGTCGATCCGGCAGAGGCTGCGCCACTGGTCACGGACTCGCCGTTCACCGTCACCTCGACATCTGCGCCCCGCAGGCCGCCGCCCGAGAGCGTGCTGGGCGCGTCCTCTGCTGCGAAGCTCTGGTTCGGGTCGACCGACAGCACGGTCGGCGCGGCCGGTGTCACCACGATCGTTCCGGTCGCTTCCGGAGAGGTCTCTCCCTCGAGCGTCTGGGTGGCGCTCAACCGGTTCTCACCGATGCCCATGCTGACGTCGGCGATCTCCCAGGCACCATCCTCCCCGACGGTCGCGCTCCAGATCTCGTTGACGGAGACGGCGGCTCCGGCCTCGCCGGTGCCCGTGATGGTGGTCGTGGCGGAATCCTCGCCCTCAGCCGCAGTCAGTTCCTGGCCATCGATGGTGGGACGGGGCAGGATGTCGTCGACGGTGATCGTGAGCTCCGCCTCCTCGGAGGTGTTGAACCCCTGCTGAGCGACGAACGTGTAGTTGTACGTGTCCTCTTCCTCGGGCGCGGACAGGGTGACGGTCCCGCCCGAGACCGGCAGCGTCTCCGTCTCGCCGCCGACGGTGACGATGAGCTCGTCGGCGGGGGCCGGAACGGACACCTCGATGTCGGCACCCGGCTCGACGGTCTCGTTATCGGCCGGGCTGTCGACGGTCGGCGCATCGAGATGGATGGCGACCTCGTATCCGTTGGTGTGCGCGAGGGCGGGCTCGAGAAGCGTGTACCAGGCCCAATCGTCGCCCTCGGCCGGGGGCTCCTCAGGCCCCCCGCTGACGACGCCGACGGCCTGGTCGCCCTGGAAGACGGCGCCGCCCGAGTCGCCCTGTTCGGTGAGCGCACCGCCGAGGAAGCCGTGCACCCAGCGACCCGAGATCTGCATGTAGCCGTCGAGGATCTCCGTCGGGTAGGTGTTGCCGTCGGTGTAGAGCAGTTCGAGTTCCGTGGATCCGGAGGTCAGGCCGGTGGTGCGTCCCGACTTGGAGACGGTGCCGGACTGAGGACGAGAGACGCCCTTGATGAGAGTCGTCTCTGCCGCGAGGTCATCATCCGCAGCGGTCGACCAATCGGTCACCTCGGGGTGCAGCGTGAACTTCGGATCCGTGACATCGATCACCGCGATGTCGGTCGAGTTCGGATCGTTCTCGCTACCGGTGCTGTTCCCGGGCCCGCCGAACTGCGCGAAGCCGAATTCGCCGAGCACGCCGGTGTCGTTGAGGGAGGTCTGGGTGCCGCCTCCTGCGGGCTCGGAAGAGGGCAGCGTGAGCGCGGTCGCCTGCGCGTCCATGCTCTCATTCGCGCTCTGGCAGTGGCCCGCGGTGATGAGTGCGGGCTCGCCGTCCGGCGACCACGCGGAGAATCCCAGCGAGCAGACGCCGAGAGGCTCGCCGGCGGCGTCGAATGCCGCGTAGCCGGCGCCGCCGACCACGTCCGTCGCGCCATCGGCGACGGCCTTGCCGATGAACGCCACCTTCGCCTCGAGGCGCTCGGCCTGGGCCTTGACGTCTTCGCTATCCGCATACGCCTGGTCGACGAGCACGATGGCATCGCCGCTGGTCGTCGTGCCTGCGCCGACGGTGAGGTCGTCGATCTGAGTGCTCTCTTCGAGCTGTGCGGCGGCCGCGAATGCCAGGGCTGCCGGGTCCTGTGTGAAGTCGGCCTCGACGGCCGGGGTGTCCTCTGCGAGCGCCGGTGAGGCGGCGAAGAGGCTTCCCAGACCGATGGCCACTGCTGCGCCGAGCGCAAGCGGACGACGTTTCGTCACTTGTGTGTCCCCCATTGGTTGTTCATTCCCTGTGTATGGCCGCCTCGGCACAGCAGTGACGGAAAGCTGGGCGTCGCGCACGCGATATTCCCCCCGCGTGCGCTCCCGCTAGACATTCCAGCACCTCGGAGGCCGTTTGCCAGGCTATGAGGAACTTTTCAGCTTCGCAAGCCGAAGAGGTCGTCCCCGCCTCTCGCTATCTATGGAAATACCCGATCAGGGAGCGACTTCGACTTTCTTCTGAACGTGCGCTCATATCTTGCCGCTAACATGCCTGGAACTGGTGCAAGGAGCGTGAACCGCAATGACTGATCTCGTCGGAAAAGGACGTCTCTTCCGGGCGTGCGCGTACCTCGGAACGGCGGGGCTGCTCGTCGCTGCGCTCACGGCCTGCGCGAACGGGGCCCAGGAGGGAGACCCCGCGGGTCAGGATACGGCGCAGCAGGTGCTGGGCGAATGGACGTCCGACGAGCAGGGGAACCCGACCCTCGATTTCGCTGATGACGGCACGGTTCGGGGAACCGATGGCTGCAACGGCATCTCCTCGACCTACACGGTCGAACGGGACCGTGTGCTCGTCGAGAAGTTCGCCGCGACGCTCATGGCGTGCCCCGGCGTGGACGACTGGCTCCGCGCCGTGCGGGAGGTGTCGGTCGACGGCGACACGATGACCGTGAGGAATGGGGCGGGCGAGGAGATCGGCACGTTGCAGCGCGCTTCCGCGTGACCGATTGTCGGTGATCGTCCGGGACGCACGCGGTCTCATGCGGCTCGGCGCACGTGCGACCGGGCGTGCGCCAGGGCGGCGTCGAGCTCCGCGAAGAGATGGTTCGGGTGCCGCAGCGACGCGATGACCCCCAGCTGTTCGAGCAGAGCCCGGTGTTCGGGCCGTACGCCCTTGATCAGCACGGTCGCGCCGCGCCGCTCGAGCGTCGACACCAGCTCGGCGAGCGCGTTGGCGCCGGTGGCATCCACGAGCTGGAGCCCCGAGAGGCGCAGGATCACGACCTCGACGTCGGGTTCGCTCGAGATCTCCTCCACGAGCCGGTCGGCCGCCCCGAAGAACAGCGACCCCTCGACGTGGAAGAGGGCGATGCGCTCGTCGCCGGGCTGCGGCTCGCCGGGCAGCGGATCCCGGTGCGCGCCGCTCATGCGGCTGAGGGCCCGCAGCGCGAAGAATGCGGCCACGGCGAGGCCGATGCCGACCGCGACGATGAGATCGAAGGCGACGGTGACGAACAGCGTGACGGCGAACACCGCCGCGCTGGAGCGCCCCGAGCGCAGTACACGGCGCATCGTGGCGGGCGAGACCATGCGCGCGGCGGTCATCATCAGCACCCCGGCGAGCGCCGCGAGCGGGATCGCCGAGACCACGTCGGCCGCGATGAGCACCACGAGCAGCAGCACGATCGCGTGGGCGGCCGCGGCCGCGCGGGTCTTCGCCCCGCTGCGCACGTTCACGGCGGTGCGGGCGATGGCCCCGGTGGCGGGCATGCCGCCGAAGAGTCCGGCCGCGACCGACGCCAAGCCCTGCCCGAAGAGCTCCCGGTCGGCGTTCACGTGCCCGGTGTCGGCGAGCGTCGCCGCCACCCGCGCCGACAGCAGCGACTCGATCGCGGCGAGGGCGGCGACCGCGAATGCGGGGCCGGCGAGGCTCGCGAGCATCGCGGGATCGAGTGCGGGCAGCGCCGGCGCGGGCAGGGAGTGCGGCAGCTCGCCGATGGTGGGCAGCGGCAGCCGGGCGAAGGCCGCGATCAGCGACACCGCGAGGATCGCGATGAACGAGGCCGGCAGTGCCGGTGCGAAGCGTCCGAGCAGCATGATCGTCGCGACGGCGGCCACGGCGGCGAGCGGGAGCAGCGCCTGCGGCCAGTCGGCCTGCGAAACCGCCTGCCAGGCGGCCACGACCGCGTTGGTCGAGTGCCCGCCGCCCTGCGCGCCGACCGCCGCCGGCACCTGCTGCAGGAAGATGATGATGCCGATCCCGGCCGTGAAGCCCTCGATCACCGGCCACGGGATGTAGCTCACGGCCCGGCCGAGCCGCAGCAGCCCGGCCGCCAGCACGATCGCCCCGGCCATGAGGCTGACCACCGCCACCGCGCCGATGCCGTGCGCGGCGACGATCGGAGCGAGTACCACCACCATGGCCCCGGTCGGCCCGGAGACCTGCACGTTCGAGCCCCCGAAGACCGCGGCGACGAGACCGGCGACGAGCGCGGTGATGAGCCCGGCCTCGGCGCCGGCTCCCGAGCT
This sequence comes from Leucobacter sp., assembly GCF_053528595.1. NCBI lineage: Bacteria > Bacillati > Actinomycetota > Actinomycetes > Micrococcales > Microbacteriaceae > Leucobacter > Leucobacter sp. The sequence continues at coordinate 19,160 of NZ_JAIVPF010000024.1, forward strand.
CACTCCGAAGGCGAGCGCGAGCGGCAGCGCGACGATGCCGACGGTGAGCCCGGCTACGAGGTCGGCGCGCCAGCTCGAGCGCAGGCCGCGGTAGTCGTCGGCCGAGGGCAGCAGACCGCGGATGCGGGCGAGCGGCGAGCGCCTCATGAGACGGGTTCCGCGCTCCCGGGGCCGGCGATCGCGGGCAGCGCGGCGGCCGCGACCCCGTGGGCCTGGTGATCGATGAGGAGCCCGAGCAGCAGGCGCCTGGCGACGTGGAGCAGCTCGGCGACCTCGGGGAAGGCGAGCCGGTAGTAGACGACGCTCGCGCGGCGCTCGGAGTGCACGAGGCCGTAGCGGCGCAGCACGGAGAGGTGCTGCGACAGGTGCGAGGGCGCGAGGCCGGTCTCGGCGATCATCTCCGCCACCGAGACCTCGGGACTCGCGCTGAGGATCTCGAGGACGCGGATGCGGTAGGGGTGTGCGAGTCCCTTGAAGAGATTGGCCTTGATCTCGTAGAGGGGGCGCTGCGCGTCTCCGAGCGGCATCGTCGATCCCTTCCGGTGCTCGGTCCGACTTCACGGAATAGTGAAATGATGAACTCATCATATCGTGAACGCGAGGCGCGAGGCGCGAGGCGCGAGGCGCGAGGCGCGAGGGACGTGAGACGTGGGGCGGAGCGCGACGACCGTCCGATCTGTTTGCGCCGTTTCGGGGCTCGCACTGATCCGCAGCCCCGAAATCGCGCAACTCGATCAGATTGTGATCTCCGGGCGCGGCCGCCGGGGCGGTTCCGGGAGCGTGGTCGCTGAGGGCTCGGTCACCGGGGGCGAGGCCGCGGGGCAAGGTGCCGGGAGCGGAGCCTCGGGAGCGGCTCGGGGCGACGCCGGCCGGCGAGCCCACGATCTCCGCCGAAAGCCTCTGGCCCCGTTTGCGGCCCGCCGATACGCTATGCCTCAGGAACCACGGTGGTTCGGAGGTGAGGGGCGACATGGAGACGTTTCTGTTCGTGACGCAGCTGCTGGTCGTACTCGGCTGCATCGTGATGGGCACCCGCTCGAGCGGTGTCGCGCTCGGCCTCTGGGGCGGCACCGGCGTGGCGATCCTCGTCTTCGTGTTCCGTCTGCCGCCGGGATCCCCGCCCGTCGACGCCCTGCTGATCGTGCTGTCGGTCGTGCTGGCGTCATCGATGATGCAGGCCGCCGGCGGTATCGACTGGATGGTGTCGATCGCGGCGAAGCTCATCGCCCGCAACCCGAAGCAGATCACCCTCGTCGCGCCCCTGGTGTCGTTCCTGTTCTCCGTGGGCGCGGGCACGTCGAACATCCTCTACCCGCTGCTCCCCGTGATCCAGGACCTCTCCTACCGCAACGGCATCCGCCCCTCGCGGCCACTGTCGCTGTCGGTCGTGGCGACGGGCGTCGCGCTCGCCTGCAGCCCCGTATCGGCCGCCATGGCGGCGATGGTCACTCTCACCGACACCGCGCCGTGGAACTTCGAACTCATCGACATCCTCAAGGTCACGATTCCCGCCGCGGTCGTCGGGATCGTGATCTCGAGCCTCGTCGTCAACCGGCTCGGCAAGGACATCGCCGACGATCCCGAGATCCAGGCGAAGATCGCCGCGGGCGAGATCCCGGCTCCCCACGCCGACGCGCAGGAGGTGAAGGCGCAGGTCACCGTCACCTCGGCCGGCCGCAACGCCGCGCTGATCTTCCTCATCGGGGTCGCCCTGATCGTCGCCTTCGGACTGTTCAAGGGGATCCGCCCCCTCGACGCCGTGGGCGATCCCGTGTCGATGACACCCATCATCGAGATCGTGATGTTCGTCGCGGGCACGGTGATCCTGCTCGTGTCGAGGCCCAAGGTGGCCGAGATCCCCACCATGACGGTGTTCCGCGCCGGTATGGTCTCGGCCATCGCGCTGTTCGGCCTGGCCTGGCTGACCGACACCTTCCTCGCCGCGCACACCGAGCTCATCGCCGAGGGCGTCGGCGGGCTCGTCACCGCGGTGCCGTGGATCTTCGCGCTGGGCGTCTTCCTCGTGTGCGTGCTCACCACGAGCCAGTCCACCGCCACGCGCACGATCGTGCCGATCGGGCTCGCGGCGGGGATCCCGCTGGGGCTGCTCTCCGGCATGTGGGCCGGCGCCTTCGCGGGTATCTACCTGCTGCCCACCAACGGCTCGCAGATCGCGGCCGCGAACTTCGACACCTCCGGCAGCACGAAGCTCGGGTCCAAGCTGGTCGACCATTCCTTCTTCGTGCCGACGCTGGTGCTGGCGGCCTCGACGATCGCGGCGGGTGCGCTGTTCGGGGTGCTCTGGGGCGGCTGAGCGCCGAGCGCCGCCCGAACGTGCGGGCCCGCACCCGCAGCACCGCGCGGTCGTCGCGGAGGCGCTACGCCTCCTCGCGGAACACGTCCCAGGCCCGCTTGCAGGCGTGGGCGAGCGCGTCCACGCGCTCGCGATCCTCGTCCACCCATCCGGTGCCGGGTTCGTGGAGCCGCGCGGTCGCGTCCGGGCCCAGCAGGTACTCGCGCAGGAACTCGGCCTGCACCGCGCCGAGGCGCAGCCCCGCGTCGTCGGCCTCGCGGCGCAGCGCCCGGAACTGTGCGCCGGCCGCGAGGATCTCCTGGCTGCCGAGGTACGGCTGGTTGAGCAGCACCGCGTCGGCGTCGGCGACCTCGAACCCCGAGCGGTGCGCCTCGGCCAGCCGGCGCACGTCGGCTCCGTCCATGGTCGGCGGATCGGCGGCATCGCGCGACTCCCCTCGGTGGTCGCCGCGGTTCGAGAGCGCCACCACGTCGGGAAGCCGGTCGCGCTCGGCGCGGGGCACGTTCACGGCCCCGTCGCGCGTGGTCGTCGTATTCATGGTGTCGTGGAACGAGAGCCGGGTGAAGGCGCCGCCGTGCTGCATCCCGTTCGCCAGGAACAGCTCGGTGAGCTCGTCGCGGGTGCGCTCGTAGACGCCCAGCCCCTGCTCCGCGGTCCGCGCGAACGCGTCGACGAGGCGCGCCATGCCCGCATCGGTGTCGGGCACCTCCAGGATCGGGAAGAAGGAGAAGGTGACCGGCCGGATCGCGTCGACGCCCGACAGGTCCACGGGCTGCCACGCTCCGGCGGCGCGCACGCGCTCGATCGCGGCGGCGAGGTCGGCGCGCACGTCGGCGGGCTTCGCGCGGTTGGGATCGCGGATGAGCCTGGGGTGCGGGTTGACCACGGCGACGATGCGCGGGTCGATCTCGGCCCACCGCACGACCACCGCGGCGGTGGAGACGTCGCTGAAATCGTACTGCAGCCGCCGGGTCAGCGCCGGCGAGAGGAACTCGGCGACCTCCTCGGGGATCGCCGCGCCGGCGTGCGGCGCGCTCACGAGCACGTCGGCGTCGAGCACCGCCTGCTCGAGGGATCGCGTGTCCGGGTCGGCGTAGTGCGTGATCTGCTCGGAGGTGAAGACCGTTCCGGCCGGGATGAGATCGAGGTCGCTGCCGCTCATGACCACAGCGTAGCTCCCTCACGCGATCGAGTGTTCGCAAATCGTCTGTATTCCGCGGCCGAATGGACGATATGCGCACACTCGATGGCGACGGGGCGCGGGGCGCGGGGCGTGGCGAGTGCGGCGGGGCGCGGCGAGCGGAGCGGGCGCGGCGGGCGCGGCGGGCGCGGGGGCGGAGCAGATGGAGCGGGCGCGCTAGGCGCCGCGGTTGCGGCGTCGGATCTCCCGCGGGGGCTTGCCGCCCAGGAACGACGCGGCGGAGTCGACGACGAAGCCCTGCCGCAGGGCCTCGCGCCCGATGAGCATGCGGAACACCATCTCCTCGCGGTCGGTCAGCGTCACCTCCGCCTCGATCGTGCGGCCGGCGATCCCGATCTCCACGAGCACCACCGGGCGCTCCTGCGCGTGGCCGGACGAACTGCGCACCGTGCGCCGGTCGTGCACCGGCAACTCGACCGCGACCGCGTCGTCGTCGGTGACCTGCCAGGGCTGCACGTCGAAGCGCACCCACGCCTCGCCGTCGCGCTCGAACTCGGTGATCCCGGTGGCGTGCAGCGCCGAGGTCTGGGCGCCCGTGTCGATCTTGGCCTTGATCCACGGCACGCCGATTCCCTGCAGCGACACCCATTCACGCCACCCCGTCGGGGTGCTTGAATAGTGGGGTCCGCTCACGCATCTATCTTGGCAGGAAACCACGGTGAAACTCGCGATTCTCTCGCGCGCCCCGCACGCGTACTCGACGCAGAGGCTCCAGGCAGCCGCCGCCGACCGAGGGCACAAGGCGCGGGTGCTCAACACCCTGCGCTTCGCGATCGACCTCGCCACGCCCGAGGAGCCCGACCTGCTCTACCGCGGCAAGCAGCTGAGCGACTACGACGCGATCCTGCCCCGGATCGGCAGCTCCATCACCTACTTCGGCACTGCCGTCGTGCGCCAGTTCGAGCAGATGGACGTGTACACGCCCAACACGGCGAACGGCATTTCGAATGCTCGCGACAAGCTGCGCGCGATCCAGATCCTCTCCCGCCACAGCATCGACATGCCGGCGACGGCCTTCGTGCGCAACCGCGCCGACGTGCGCGCCGCGATCGAGAGCGTGGGCGGCGCGCCGGTCGTGATCAAGCTGCTCGAGGGCACGCAGGGCATCGGCGTGATCCTCGCCCCCCAGGTGAAGGTGGCCGAGGCGATCATCGAGACGCTGCACTCCACGCGGCAGAACGTGCTGATCCAGCGCTTCATCGCGGAGAGCCGCGGCCGCGACATCCGCGCGCTGGTGGTGGGGGATCGTGTGGTCGCGGCGATGCGGCGGATCGCGAGCGGCGACGAGTTCCGCTCGAACGTGCACCGCGGCGGCACCGTCGAGGCGGTGCACCTCGATCCCGCGTACGAGCAGACCGCGGTGCGGGCCGCGCAGATCATGGGACTGCGCGTGGCGGGCGTCGACATGCTCGAGGGCGACGACGGCCCGCTGGTGATGGAGGTCAACTCCTCGCCGGGACTGCAGGGCATCGAGACCGCGACGGGCCTCGACGTGGCCGGCGCGATCATCGACTACATCGCGAACCAGGTCAACTTCCCCGAGATCGATGTGCGACAACGCCTCAGCGTCTCGACCGGCTACGGCGTGGCCGAGCTCACGATGCACGCGGGATCGGAGCAGGTGGGCAAGGCGCTCGGTGATCTCGGGCTGTGGGATCGCGACATCACCGTGCTGACCCTGCACCGGGGTGTGCAGGTGATCCCGAACCCGCGCAAGCACGTGGTGCTCGAGCCCGAGGACCGCCTGCTCTGCTTCGGCAAGCTCGAGGAGATGCGGTCGATGATCCCGGAGCGCAAGCGCCGCAGGGCCCGGGTACGCAAGCTGCCCGCGTCGGCGGCGGATCTCGCCGACGGGTAGGCCGGGCCGCGCCTGTGAAGGTGTGCTGCGAGCAGTGGCGACGCCAACGGGGACTGTACCTGGGTGGTGGGGTCCCCGCCTTATTGCGTCGCCTGTGTCTTCAAGTAGTTCAGAAACGACTATTTCACTTGGCACTTGACATTAGTGAAGTTCATACCGAGATATGATCCACCGGGCCCCGCCCAGTAGCCCGCGGGCACATTTATCGCGAGGCACCGACCCTGGCTTGAGGCCTCTCTCGTGACATTCGAAAGGTTGATTGCTTTTGCAGCGACTAGGGCGATGCAGCCTGCTCGGACGTGAACAATGGGGATGTAGCCGCATGCTGCGCCGGTGACGGCCTTGTATCCGGCTTTCCCTGCAGCCCATTTCGTTTCTGACTTCGAGAGCAGTCCGACAGTGCCCCACCATTCGGCCCAGATCTTGGGATCAGCAACGACCGGGTAATGAATAGAAGGCGACGAAAGGTCGATCCTCTGGGTGAGAGTTGATCCAGAGACCTCATAGCTGGTTGGGACTTTATCCCCGTTCGCGTCGATAGCCCAGGGCGTCTCGATCAAGCCTGAGACGGCTCCCTCAGCGTTTATGATCCAGACTGAACCGTCAGCTTGAAGTTCGAGCCAGCCGCCCTCATCCACCTTGATTTCATATGCGTATGAATCTGGCGCGGATGGCGACTCTATGACGGTGAGTGCGGTGAGTGCGCCTTCGGAGTCAAGTGAAGTGACGGTGTGGGAGCCGTTTCCATTGTCGTACGCTACGTTGCCTTCGCTGATGGTTGCTGGCTGGGCCGTTTCCGCTTGGGGTAGCGACACTGAAACGATCTGCCCAGAATCGTCAGATAGCGCGAGATCTCCCGTTTGGTCTGCAGGAAACTCAATTGTCATCGATCCGGTTTCTGAAACAGCAGATTCATCGGCCGTTCTGGGGAGTAATACCGGCACGGAAGGGTCCAGAGATTCAGCTGCGACATCCTCAATGGCCGCGACTACTCCCTCTGGAGACAGTTCGGTGGTGTCTGCGTGGGCAACGGTGGTTCCGGCATATGCGAGCGATCAGGAACTTGCGACAAGGACGGCTAGATGGCGCTTGGTTAACTTCATTGTTCTCCTGCGGTTGTGGTGGGCGGCGAAAGCACCAGGGGGAAATAATGCGTCACGCCGGTGGAAAACGACGTTTCACCCTTGAACGCCTGAGGATTGCGAAGGCGACGGACGCGATGAAATATGCGACCGGGGCTATCCAGACCGCCGGATTGTCAACCTTGAATGCTGAAAGTAGGGAGAACACGAAAGCCGCGATGAGGGCGTCGGTCAGAATCTCCAGCGCCAACGGTAATTTCCCTTTGGGAGGTGGGGTGTTTTGTGGAGTGATTGAGGTGTCCATTTCGTCCGGGTCCCTGCATTCTTGGCATTTTCGAGGGGTTCATCCTTGAACTAAGTGAATTCGATGTGAAAGCAATGGCTGCTCGTGGTGAGATCATATAGACGCTCCCGAATCTCCCCAAGCGTTTGGCGGAAAAAGAAGGGGTGTGTTCATTCCCGTACTGACTTCTCGGCGTGATGGGTTGACGATGGTGGAGAGCACCGGCCCACGAGCGAGGAAACGGAGACCTGGCGAGGCGCGCTTCATGGCAGATCACCTCATCGATTGAAGAGAATTCCTTCAAGCGGCGAGGCGTTCGGGGAGCTCCCCCCCCCCGGGGCTGTCATCTCAACGGAGTATCTCCCGCAGTTGACGAGGTGGACATCGGCGTTCGGCGGCGGATCTCGCCGACGGGTAGGGGTCTACGAGGTCGGCCGCGGACCGTCGCCGTCGGCGGCCGAGCCCGGTCCCGTGAGGATGCGCCACATCCACTCGGCCGCGATCTCCGGCGCGGGGAGCGGATCCCGGCTCAGCCACGCCTCGATCACGCCGAGCAGCGCTCCCGCCGTGCCGGCCGCCTCGATGTCGAGCGGCAGGCCGCTGCGGGGTGCGCGCGAGAGTTCGATGCCCTCGCGCACCAGCTCGACGGTGCGCGCCCGCACCCGGGCGGCGACGAGGGAGGATCCCTCGGGGCCGAGTGCCCGGCGGTAGACCGCGGCGTGCTCGGCGAAGTGCGCGAGGAAGCGCACGAGCGCCGGCGCCGCCCGGCCGGTGTCCGGGATCCGAACCGCGTCCCGCACCCGTCCGGCGGCCTCCTCGGCGGTCTCGAGCGCGCTGGCGAGCAGCTCCTCGCGATTGGAGAAGTGCTGGTAGAAGCTGCTGCGGTTGACGCCGGCCCGGGTGACGATCTGCGTGACGGAGATGTCGTCGAGTGCGCGCTCGGCCGCCAGATCGAGCACCGCCCGGTGCAGCAGGGCGCGGGTGTGTGCGGCTCGCGGATCCATACGCACGATTCTGCCAGGCCGTGGGCGGTGCGGGGTGCGGATGGCGCGTGCGGGCCGAGAGAGTGCGGGCGGCGAGGGATGCGGGCGGCGAGGGTGCGGGCGGCGAGCATCGCGAACGCCGCGCGGACTGTGAAAACGCACGGAGGGGCGGTGTTTCCGACATTTGTCGGATACGCTGAGCGGTGTCCGGATCCGCGCCGAACGTGCGATCCGGGAACGCCGCAGTGCCGCGCACCACACCAAGGAGGCCCGTATGTCCAAGCTCACCGCCAGCAGCTCCATCGGCGACTGGCTCGATCACCCCGAGGGCGGGGATCTGATCCGGAACCTGCTGGCCCAGTCGGGCACCGACGCGAGCTCGCTCGACCCGGTGCGATCCCTTCCGCTGCAGCAGCTCGTCGAGATGAGCCAGGGCCGCATGCCGCAGTCGGTCGTCGACGACCTGGTGCGCGCCGCGAACGGGGGCGAGATCCCCGAGGACGACGCCCCGAGCGGCTGGCAGGAGCGCATCACCCCCGGTCGCTTCGAGGGGCGGACCGTGATCGTGACCGGCGCCGCCGGAGGGATCGGCCGGGCCACCGCGTCGCGGATCGTGCGCGAGGGCGGCCGGGTGATCGCGGTCGACGTCTCCGAGGATCGGCTCGCCGACTTCGCGGCCTCGGCGCCGGAGGGCCGGATCGTGGCCGTCGCCGCCGATGTCACGACGCAGGCCGGCATCGACCGGATCGTCGCCGCCGCAGGCGAGCGCATCGACGGCCTCGCGAACGTCGCCGGGGTGAACGACGACTTCTCGCCCATCCACGAGACGAGCGACGAGATCTGGGATCGCGTGATCGGGATCAACCTCACCGGCGTCTTCAAGCTCACGCGCGCCGTCGTCCCGGCGATGCTCGCGGCGGGCCGCGGCTCGATCGTGAACGTCTCCTCCGAGGCGGGACTGCGCGGCAACGCCTCGGGCAACGCCTACACGGTCTCCAAGCACGGCGTCGTCGGCCTCACCCGCAGCGCCGCGTTCATGTACGCCAAGCAGGGGCTGCGGATCAACGCCGTCGCGCCGGGCGGTGTGGCGACCGGGATCCCGTTCCCGGCGCACGTCTCCGAGGAGGGCAGCGCGCGGCTGCACCCGTTCCAGTCCGCGATCCCGTCGGTCGCCGCGCCCGAGCACCTCGCCGCGTCGATCGCCTTCCTGCTGAGCGACGACGGGGTGAACATCAACGGCGCGATCCTGCCCTCCGACGGCGGCTGGTCGGTGCAGTAGGAGCGCCGCCCGCTCGGCGTCGCGGGGCGCCCGGCGCTACTGCCGGTCGGCGGTGAGCTGGAACTCGACGAAGCCCGCGTCCTCGACCGAGACGAAGCCGAGGCTCGGGGCCTCGACCCCGAAGTCGGCGAACGCGATGGGGATCGAGCCGGCGATCTCGGCGGTGCTGCCGTCCGAGCGCACCTGCACCGTCGCCGTCACCGTCTGCGTGGTGTCCGCGATCGTCAGCTCGCCGGTGGCCTCCGCCTCCACCACGGCGCCGGCGTCGGGGGCCTCCTCCAGCGATACGGGCTCGGTGAGCACGAAGGTCGCGGTGGGGAACTCGTCGGTGCGCAGCGCCTGGTCGCGGAAGTAGGCGTCCCGCTGGTTGCTGTCGGTGGAGATCGAGGCGACGTCGACCGTCAGCTCGGCCGCCTCGAGCGTGAGCCCGTCGGCGGCGATGGTGAACTCGCCCTCCACCTGGTCGGTGCGTCCGGTGACCGTGACGTCGGTGCCGTTCAGCACCTCGTCGACGCGGTAGCCCGCCTCCGAGCCCTCGCTCACGCTCCATGCGCCGACGAGCGCCTCGGGGTCGAGGGTCCCGCCGGCGGCGGTCTCCTCCGGCAGGATGTTCTCGTCGCCGCTCAGCGTCGGGGCGGAAGCCGCGGGCGGCGCGATGAAATCGCGGTAGACGACGGGTCCGGCGATGGCCGCGATGGCCGCGAGCGCGAGCACGCCGGCACCGGCGCCGATGAGGATCTTCTGGGACTTCTGCACGGGTGTCTCCTGACGCGGCGCGATGGGGTCGGTGTCGTTCCACGATGGCAGCCGCCCCATTGAAGAAGCTTGGAAGCCGGGGTGAAGAGGCTGGGCGGGTCAGCGCACGCGCAGCGCGGCGGGCCGCACCCGCACCTCGAACGCCGAGACCTCGCCCACCTCGTCGCCGTCGATCTCGAAGGCGAGCGGCGCGGGCAGCTCCGCGCGCACGGTGCGGGCGCGCAGGTGCGCGGTGGATCCCGAGCTCTCGGCCGTGCCGGCGCGGGTGATGAGCCGCTTCAGACCGTTGTCCCAGACCATGTTCTTCATGGTGTCGAGCCACGCCCCGGCGTCGTCGGCGCGCAGCACGAGCAGGTCGAGCTCGCCGTCGTCGGGAGCGGCGTCGGGCAGCAGCGTGATGCCGCCCTGGATGCTGCCGCAGTTCGCCACGAGCAGCGTGTGCGCGGCCTCGGTGCGCGGATCCTGCTCGTCGAGCTGCAGGGAGAACTCGACGACCTCGGTGCCCGACGCCGCGCGCCCGAGCGACTCGACGTAGGCCAGCCAGCCGGTCCTCGCCTTGAGGTCGTCGTCCGTCTCCGCGATCATCTGGGCGTCGATGCCGAAACCGACCATCACCACGAAGCCGTGCCACTGCCCGGAGCCGTCCTCGCCGCTACCTGAGCCCGCGCCGTCCGCGCCCTCTGCGGCCGCGCGCAGGCGCACCTCCCCGAGATCGAGGGGCGATCCCTCGCTCGTCAGCACGCGCTCGAATGCCGTGCGCGGGTTGCCGAGCGGCACCCCGAGATTGCGCGCCAGCAGATTGCCGGTGCCGAGCGGAACGACCCCGAGCTCGGCCTCCGGCGAGCCCGAAGCGCCCAGCCGCTCGGCCACCGCGCGCACCGTGCCGTCGCCGCCGGCCGCGACCACGACGCCGCAGCCCTGCGCCAGCGCCTCGCCCGCGGCGCCCTGTCCCGGATCGTCCTCGGTCGTCTCGAACCAGAGGCACTCGGGCCGGTCCTGCGTCGCGCCGAAGACCCGCTTGAGCGCGTCGTCGACGGCCCGGCGCAGATCTCGCTCCGCCACCTTCGACGGGTTCCAGACGATGCCGATCCTGCTGCTCATGCTCGCTCCTCCGCTCGGTTCGGACTCAGCGTACAAACTCAGTCCGGTTTTCGGAAGTGCGGATCGCGGACGGCCCCCCGCCCGGGCCGGAGCACCCCTCGAGCCCGGCTCAGAGCTCGGCGAGCAGCGCCTTCCAGTGCGCGCGCCACTCCTCGATGCGCTCGCCGTCGGTCAACCCGTCGTGGCTCGCCGCGAGCGTAGTCTTGTCGCCCTTGGGCGTCGCCGAGATCTCGACCCTGCCGGCGCCGTCGAGCGAGAAGCGCCAGAAGCTGCGCTTCTCGGTGCGCGACGGGCGGGGCGCTCCGGGGGCGTGCCCGAGGTGCTCCGCGCGCTGCCCGTGCGCCGCCACCCAGGCCTCGATCGCCGCGTCGCGGTCGAGCGGCAGGGTGCGGCTGGCGCTCACGCGGAAATCGCCCGCCGACGACTGCCCGGGCACCCGCAGCCCGGCGTGCTGCTCGTAGGCGATCGCCGTGGCCTGCGCCCACCAGTCCGGGTTCTGCAGTTCGCCGGGCATCTCGGCGCGGGCGATCCGGGCGATGTCGCCGTGCCCCAGGGACCGTGACCCCCGCGCCTCGAAGAGCGCGATCCACTCGCTCCAGTCGCGCCCGGTCGCGCGTTCGATGGCGGGGACGTTCTCGGCGCGGGTGCGGTTGCCGCGCGGCTCGGTGTCGCGCGCCCCGGCATCGCTCTGCCCGGCACCGCACCCTCCGGCGCCGCTCTGCTCCGTGTCGCTCATGCGTGGCCTCCTTCGCCCGCTCCTCACCCTACACACCGGGATGGGCGGCCGAGCGGCGGGCGGATGGTTGAATGGGCACATGACCGCACAGGCGCAGGAGGATCACCGGCAACGGCTCGAGACTCGCGGGGGCGATCCGCGCGAATCGCGCCGGTACGTCGAGCACGTCTCGTCCCAGCACCGCTCGGCCGCCATCGACGACTCCGGGGCGCGGGCTGCGAGCGCGCGCCGCCCGCAGGAGTACCGCATCGACCTCGAGCGCATCCGCTTCTCCTCCTACTTCGCGCGGCTCTCCGACGTGACCCAGGTGGTGCCGCAGTCGGGCGTGGGCCCGGTGATGCACAACCGCCTCACCCACTCCCTCAAGGTGAGCGCCGTGGCGCGGGTCGTCGCCGCCCAGCTCGCTGGGCACGAGGCGCGGCACGCCGCCTTCGTGCGGGGGGAGCGCGGCGAGGACGACGAGACCGGCGCGGTCGTCACCCGGCTCGGCGGATGCGACACGATCGTCGCGCAGTCCGCGGCCCACGCCCACGATCTCGGGCATCCGCCGTTCGGGCACCTCGGCGAGCGGGTGCTGGATCGGGTGGCCCGCGAGCGGCTCGGCCTCGCCGAGGGGTTCGAGGGCAACGCCCAGAGCTTCCGCATCCTGACCCAGCTCGACACCCTGGGCCGCGACTTCCCTGGCCTCAACCTCACGGCGGCCACCCGGGCGGCCACCCTCAAATACCCCTGGACGCGCTCGGCTTGGATCGGCGTGACCGCGGAGCAGGTGCCGGCGCAGGATCGCCCCCGCGGCGTGGGCACCGACGCTGCGGAGGGCGCCGAGAAGTTCTCGGCCTACGCGCTCGAGGCGACCGAGATGGAGCAGGCGCTCGCCGCCTTCCCGGCCATCGGCGAAGGCCAGCAGACGATCGAGTGCGCGGTCATGGACCTCGCCGACGACATCGCGTACGCGGTGCACGACCTCGACGACTTCACGCGGGCCGGAGTGCTGCAGCAGGCGGCGGTGTCGGGCGAGCTGCGCTCGTGGCTCGAGCACTCGGAGACCTTCGCGGCCGAGGAGATCGGCGAGCTCATCGCCTCCTGGCGGGCTCCGGGACGCTCCCTCGAGCTGCTGTGGCGCCGCCTGCAGCGCAAGGACGCCTGGATCGCCGACCGCGACGCCTTCGCGGCAGCGGTGCGGCGGGTGAGCGCAGAGGTGGGGGAGGCGTTGCTCGCCGCTCCGTACGACGGCGGCATCGACAGCGAGCGGGCCGTGTCGAGCTTCACCCGGCGCTGGATCGAGCACCTGCGCACCTCGATCGTGGTCGAGGAGCGCCCCAACGTCCGCGGCGGGCATGTGCGGCTCGACCGGCAGGCCTGGCACGAGGTGATGGTGCTGAAGTTCGTGCACGCGCACTTCGTGCTGGAACGCCCGGACCTGGGTCAGACCCAGCGCGGCCAGGCACGGGTGGTGGAGGAGCTCGTGCTCGGCTTCGACCAGTGGCTGAGCGATCCGGTCGACTCCGGGCGGGCGCCGCGGCGACTGCTGGAGTGGGTCGAGGAGGCGACCGGGGCGAGCTTCGCGCTGCGGCGCGACCGGCCCGAACTGCTGATCGGCGACGCGAGCGACGCGGGGCTGCGGCGACAGGGCCGCGCCCGCGCGATCCTCGACTACGTCGCCTCGCTGAGCGATCAGCAGGCGGTGTCGACGCATCGCGCGCTCACGGGCGCGGTCTGAGCCGGCCGGAGACGGTAGCGTGGAGGGGTGAGCGAACAGGTGGATCGGGAAGCGGCGCGGGATCGGGACCGCCTGGTGCAGGAGCTGATCGAGGTGGGGCGCGACGCCGTGGGCCGCGGACTGGTGCTCGCGAGCGCCGGCAACCTCTCGGCCCGCATCTCGGACGACGCCTTCGTGGTCACGGGCAGCGGCACGTGGCTCGACCGCCTCACCCCCGACGACTTCGCCGTGCTGAGCCTCGCCGACGACGAGACCGGGGCGCCGGCGGCGGGCACGGCCCCCTCGAGCGAGTGGAAGCTGCACCACCGGGCTTACCGCGCGCGCCCGGACGCCGAGTGCGTGCTGCACCTGCACCCCCGCACCGCCGTGGTGCTCGCCAGCCTGGGCCGGCCGATCCGGCTGCTCACCCTCGACCACGCCTACTACCTGGGATCCATCGGCGTCACGCCGTTCTACCACAACGGCACCGACGAGCTCGCCGACACCGCGGCCGAGCAGCTGCGCGAGCACGACTGCGTGATCATGCAGCACCACGGCTGCTCCGTGGTGGCCGACTCGATCGGCATGGCGTACCGCCGTGCGCTCAACCTCGAGGACGCCGCGCAGGCGACGGCGCTCGCCCTGCAGCTCGGCGACACCGACACGGTCTTCCCGCAGGACGACGCCCGCCACGCCTAGCGGCTTCGCCCCGTCATCCTGCGCGTGGGCCTAGAACCCTGCCCCGTCATCCTGCGCGGAGGCGAGGGACGAGCCGCAGTCGCAGGATCCATCCCGCCGGAGCGAGCGGCTCGGGATCGACACCCGGCTTCGGCCCGCGCCGGGCCGATCCTCACGGACGCACGGCGAAGGTCTGCTCAGCGTCCCACGGCCGGCTCCAGCCGAGCTCGTCGAAGAGCGTGGCGAGCAGGATGCCCGTGAAGCCCCACACGACGTGCCCGCCGAGGTGCGGCGCCAGCCGGAACGCGGCGCCCCGATGGGTGAAGCCCTCCCGGCGCAGCACCGAGGTGCCGCGCGCCGAGGGATCCAGCAGCTCGGCCACCGGTACGCGGTAGACCTCGACGGACTCCGCGTGATCCGCCGCCACGGGGCTCGGCAGCCGCCACCAGCCCACCACGGGGGTCACCAGGTTGTTGCTCACCGGGATGTGCACGTCGGGCAGCGCCCCCAGCACCTCGACTCCCGCCGGATCGAGCCCGGTCTCCTCGGAGGCCTCCCGCAGCGCCGTCGCCGCCGCATCTCCGTCCCCGGGCTCGGCGCCGCCGCCGGGAAAGGCGATCTGCCCCGCGTGGTGGCGCATGCGGTCGGCCCGTCGGGTGAGCAGCACGTCGAGCTCGGGGGCCACCGCGGGGAAGGACGAGCGGGCCGGCACCCGGTCGAGCGCACCGAACAGGATCAGCACCGCCGAGCGCCTGAGCGGCAGCGCGGCGAGCGCGCCCTGGGGGCGGAAGTCGAGATCGACGCCGCGGCGCATCAGCTCCCGCAGCTCTCGCTCGGCCTGGGGTCCGTCCATGCAGCTCAGCCTATCGAGCCCGCCCCCGGCTCTTCGCGCGTCAGTAGATGCTGCTTCGAGTCCCGCGAGGTGACAACTACTAGCGCGCGGGAAAAGGGCCGGAGGGGTGGAAGCGTCCGGTGCGAGGGTGCTCGCGATCCTGTGTGGGCGCCGGCGATCCTGTGTGGGCGCCGGCGATCCTGTGTGGGCGCCGGCGATCCCGCGCGGGCGTCAGCCCTCGAGCAGCAGGTCGCCGATGCCCTCGGGAACCCGCTGGGAGCGGGCCCAGGGCTCGCGATCCCGGCGCTCGACCCGCTTCGCCTGGCGGGTCTCCTCCTCGCGCACCCGGGTCAGCACCGCGATCACCGCGGCGCGCTCCTCGTCGCTCACCGAGCGTGTCGTGAACCGGATGTCCTCGCCGTGCAGCGTGTCGTCGTGCTCTCCCAGACCCTCGCGCCTCGCGGCGTCGCGTTCGGCGGCGTCCGGCGGCAGCTGCGCGTCGTTCTCGCTCATGGCGTCTCCCTGTGGTCTCGGCAAGCTCGATCGGCGGAGACCGTTCATCGAGCTTGCGGGGACGAGCGGTCTCTGCGGGTCAGAGCGGGATGTTGCCGTGCTTCTTCGCAGGTAGCTCGTCGCGCTTGCCGCGCAGGCCGCGCAGCGCCTTGATGACGGCGAGGCGGGTGCCCGCGGGCTCGAGCACGTTGTCGAGCTCGCCGCGCTCGGCGGCGAGGAACGGGCTCGACACGTCGGCCGTGTACTTCGCGGTCAGCTCGGCGCGCAGCGCCTCCACGTCCTCGCCGCGCTCGGCCGCGGCGGCCAGCTCCTTGCGGTAGAGGATGTTGACGGCCCCGGCGCCGCCCATCACCGCGATCTCGGCGGTGGGCCACGCGATGTTGAAGTCGGCACCCATCTGCTTCGAGCCCATCACGATGTACGCGCCGCCGTAGGCCTTGCGCGTGATGATCGTGACGAGCGGCACGGTGGCCTCGGCGTAGGCGTACAGCAGCTTGGCGCCGCGGCGGATCACGCCCTGGAACTCCTGGTCGGTGCCCGGGAGGTAACCGGGCACGTCGACGAGGGTGAGGATCGGGATGGAGAACGCGTCGCAGAAGCGGACGAAGCGCGCGGCCTTCTCGCTCGCGTCGATGTTGAGGGTGCCCGCCATCTGATTGGGCTGGTTGGCCACGATGCCGACGGTGCGCCCCTCGACGCGGCCGAAGCCGATGAGGATGTTCGGGGCGAACAGCGGCTGCACCTCGAGGAACTCGCCGCTGTCGAGGATCGCCTCGATGATCGCCTTCATGTCGTAGGGCTGGTTGGGGCTGTCCGGGATGACCGTGTTGAGCCTGCGGTCGGCGTCGGTGATCTCGAGCGCCGTGTCGCTGTCGTAGACCGGGGCCTCTGCGAGGTTGTTGTCGGGCAGGTAGCTGATGAGCGCCCGCGCGTAGTCGAGCGCGTCGAGCTCGTCGCTCGCGAGGTAGTGGCTCACCCCGCTCGTCTTGTTGTGGGTGAGGGCGCCGCCGAGCTCCTCGAAGCCGACCTCCTCGCCCGTCACCGTCTTGATCACGTCGGGGCCGGTGACGAACATGTGGCTCGTCTTGTCGACCATGATCACGAAGTCGGTGAGCGCGGGGGAGTAGACCGCGCCGCCGGCGGAGGGGCCCATGACGATGGAGATCTGGGGGATCACACCCGAGCAGGCCGTGTTGAGGCGGAAGATGTTCGCGTACTTGCTGAGCGCGACGACACCCTCCTGGATGCGCGCCCCGCCCGAGTCGAGGATGCCGAGGATCGGGGCGCCCGTCTTGAGGGCGAATTCCATGGCCTTGACGATCTTCTCGCCGGCGACCTCGCCGAGCGAGCCGCCGAAGGTGGTGAAGTCCTGCGAGAAGACGACCACCTGCCGGCCGTGGATGGTGCCGGCGCCGGTGACGACCGAGTCCCCGAAGGGGCGGCTGCCCTCCATGCCGAAGGCGTGGGTGCGGTGCCGCACGTACTTGTCGAACTCGACGAAGGAGCCCGGATCGAGCAGCGCCGCGATGCGCTCGCGCGCGGTCATCTTGCCGCGCGGGTGCTGCTTGGCGGCAGCCGCCGCGTCGCGGTCGCCCACGGCCTCCTGGTACTTGCGGCGGTGGTCGGCGATGCGGCCGGCGGTGGTCGCGAGCTTCTCTGCCGCTGATGCGGTGGCGTTCTCTCCAGTCACGCATGCCAGCCTAGCGCGGGGTGTATGCGATGCGCTCCCGAACCTCTCCAACGGAACCGGAAAACCTTGGTGGGATCCCTACTACTCGCGCTTCCTCCCTCTTCGCCCCTTGCCGCCCGCCCGGACGCCTCCCGCGCGCGACCGGCCTCACCCCGTCATCCTGCGCGGAGGCGAGGGACGAGCCGCAGTCGCGGGGGCCGCACGCGCGGACGCGCCGGTCGTGCAGGAGATCACCGGTGATGCGGACGGTTTCGGGGATTTCATCCTGTCTGACGGGTTTTCTCCTGTGCGACGGGCGGGTCGCGGATCCCGCGGCCGGATGCGGCGGACCGGCGGGCGTGCAGTAGCTTGATGGCATGGAACTGACGCGAACGCGCGAACTGCTGCCGAGGGTGATCTGGCGCGAGAGCTCGCCGTCGACCAACGCCGAGCTGCGCGATCTGGTGCGCGAGGCCGAACCCGGCGCAGCCCCGCCGCACTTCACCCTGCTCGCGACCGCGAATCAGACCGCCGGCCGCGGGCGGCTCGACCGCGGCTGGGTGACACCGCCCGACACCGCGATCGCCGCGTCGCTGCTGGTGCGGGGCTTCGGGCGCACCGGTCTGGGGGTGGGCTGGCTGCCGCTGCTGACGGGGTCCGCGATCGCCGCAGCGCTGCAGCCCCGCTTCGGCGACGGCCTGCGGGTCGGTGTGAAGTGGCCGAACGACGTGCACGTGCGCGATGAGGAGGACGCGATCGCGGGCCGCCCCGGCCGGAAGCTGTGCGGGATCCTCTGCGAGATGATCGACCCCGACACGGTGATCGTGGGCACGGGCATCAACCTGCTCATCCCGGAGTGGGAGCTGCCGACGGATCGCGCCGCCTCGCTGCTCTCGGCCGGCGCCGACCTGGGGGCCGTCCCCGGAACCGGTGCGGTCGCGGACCCCGGGGCCGCGGATCCCGGGGCCGCGCCCACCCTCGCGGACGCGACGGGGCGGGAGTTGGCAGATCGGGTGCTCGCGGCCTACGCCGAGGAGCTGCAGCGGCTGATCGAGCTGTCGGCGACGCACCCCGGCGCGGCGCGGGCCCGGGTGGCCCGGCACTCGCTCACGCTCGGCACCGAGGTGCGGGTGCATCTGCCCGGGGGCGAGATCGTGGACGGTCGCGCCCGGGAGCTGGCCGAGGACGGATCCCTCGTGGTGGATCTGCCGACGGGCGGCACCCTCACGGTGTCGGCGGGAGACGTCGAGCACCTGCGCTGAGCCGGCCGGCCCACCGCGGGGAGCCCGTCGGGCGAGCAGGCCGGGGAGTCGGGCGGCGGCGCCGGCCGCTACGACGAGCCGAGCGCGCGCACGCGCCGTCCGGGAGGCCTCGATCCGCCGCGACGTACACTCGGAGCCATGATCGACCCCTCTCGCGACGATCCGGGGCCCGGGGCGTGGAGACGCGAACCGAGCACCGTGATGCGGACGGCTCCGCCCGCGCCGGAGGAGCCGCCCGCGCCGTTCGCCATTCTCGCCGAATCCGAGGTGGCCGGGGTGCCGCTGGAGTGGGAGCCCCACTCGCATCCCATGCACGAGCTCGTGTGGGCGCGGAGCGGCACCATGACCGTGCGCATCGGCGGCTGGATCTTCACGGTGCCCGAGGGGCGCGGGCTCTGGCTGCCCGCCGGACTCGTGCACGCCGGCCGGCTGACGGCCGGGGCCGAGCTGGCCGACGCCTTCTTCGCGCCCGAGCGCACGCCGGTGGCGTTCGACGGACCGACCACCATCGTGATGTCGCCGCTGCTCGAGTCGTTGCTGCTGCACCTCGCCGTGCGCGACCTGGAGGCCGAGGCGCGGGCGCGGGCGGAGGCGGTCGTCTTCGACGTGCTGGAGCCGGCGGAGCGCCAGTTCTCGCTGCGGCTTCCCGGGGATGCCAGGATCGATCCGATCGCCGAGGCGCTGCTGGACGATCCCGCCGACGACCGCAGCCTGAGCGGGTGGGCGGAGGAGCTCGGCCTGAGCGAGCGCACCGTGACCCGCGCGTTCCGGAGGTCGACGGGCCTGTCCTTCGCCCAGTGGCGCCGGGTGCTGCGGGTGCATCTGGCGCTCAAGCTGCTGGCGGAGGGGAGCGACGTCTCCTCGGTGTCCGAGCGGCTCGGCTACGCGCAGCCCAGTGCGTTCATCGAGGCCTTCCGCGGCGTGCTGGGAGTGACTCCCGGAACGTTCCTCAGTCGCGCGTAGTTCCGTAGGGCGCCGATCCGATCTGTCCGTTGAGACGTATCTGCTGTCTTGAATTCCGGATTGCGGACACGTTCGAGGCTCCAATAGTCTGATCAAGGAAAGGCTGCCCTTACCTGCGCCCGCTCGGGCGTCGGCGACCGCCTCGAGCCGCGCAGCCGCGGCGCCGCACGGTGCCTCTCGCGGCGAGAGGCCGTGCGCTCTCCCGCGCCTCCACGTTCTCGCGATCCCGGAATCACACACCATGACGTACACCAGCTCGACGCCGCCCGGCGGTCACCCCGGGGGAGACGGCTCCGACGGGCGCGGGATCGCGGCACCTCCGTTCGCGCTGGCCGGCGAGGCGCTGCGGCTGCGCTACGGGAGGACTCCGGTGGTGCACGGCGCGTCGATCGCGCTGCACCCGGGGCGGGTCACGGCCCTCGTCGGGCCCAACGGCAGCGGCAAGTCGACGCTGCTGCGCGCGCTGGCGCGGCTGCACCCCGTCGCCGCCGGCCGCGTCGCGCTGGGAGGCCGCGGCGGGGAGGCCGCCCGCGACGTCTCTCTGCTGAGCGCGCGCCTGTTCGCGCGGGAGGTCACCCTCTTCTCCCAGTCCCGGCCGGCGCCGCAGGGGCTCGCGGTGAGCGAGGTGGTCGCGTTCGGCAGGCACCCGTACCGACGGGGCTTCGCCCGGCTGTCGGATGAGGATCTGCGCGCCGTCGAGCACGCCATGCGCGTCACCGGTACGCGGGACATGGCGGATCGCGGCGTCGGCGAGCTCTCGGGCGGCGAGATGCAGCGGGTCTGGCTCGCGGCCTGCCTCGCCCAGGACACCGGCGTGGTGCTGCTCGACGAGCCGACCAACCATCTCGACCTGCGGTACCAGATCGAGACGCTGGATCTGGTGCGCGACCTCGCCGACGAGCACGGGGTCGCTCTGGGCATCGTGCTGCACGACCTGGGCCACGCGGCTCGCGTCGCCGACACCCTCGTCATGCTGCGAGCCGGCCGCGTCCACGCGGTCGGCGAGCCGGCGGATGTGCTCACCGCCGAGCACATCGGAGAAGTGTACGAGATCCCCGTCGAGGTCACCGCCGACCCGCGCGCCGGACTGCTCCGCATCGATCCGCTGCGCCGCGAGGATCGCCGCGCCGCCGCACATCGATCCGATGGACCTCCACACGCCACGGACACCCCCACGAAAGAGGTACACCCATGACCCGTGCTCACCGGATCCCCGCGGTGGCGGCCGTCGTCGCCGCTCTCGCCCTCACGGCGACGGCCTGCGGGACGACCACCGTCGACGCCGCGGGAGACGCGGCGCCCGCGGCCCTGTCGCAGGCCTGCGTCGAGGACACGACGACGACCTCGAGCGAGCCCGTGTCGCTCACGGACGGCGTGGGCCGCACGGTCGAACTCGACAGGCCCGCCGAGCGCATCGCGGTGCTCGAGTGGCAGCAGATCGAGGATGCGCTCACGCTGTGCGTCGCCCCCGTCGCGGTCTCCGACGCCGCGGGGTACTCCACCTACGTGAGCGCCGAGAAGCTGCCCGAGGGCACGGTCGACGTCGGCACCCGCGGCGAGCCCGACCTGGACTCCCTGTACGCGGCCGACCCGGACCTCATCATCATCGAGGCCGCGGGGGCGGACGACGACCTCATCGCCCAGCTCGAGCAGCGCGACGTGCCCGTGCTCGTGACGGTCGGCGCCGATGCGTCCGACCAGATCGGCAACATGAAGCGGGTCTTCACGACCATCGCGGAGGCGACCGGGCGCACCGAGCGCGCCGAGCAGGTGCTCGCGGAGTTCGACGCGCACCTCGCGGAGGCGAAGGAGCTGGTCGCCGATGTCGATCTGCCCACCCGCGACTTCCTGTTCTTCGACGGCTGGATCGAGGGCGGCAACGTGGTCGTGCGGCCCTACGGCCAGGGTGCGCTGTTCACCGAGCTCGGTGCGCAGCTCGGCCTGACGCCGGCGTGGACCGACGAGATCGACGAGGCGTACGGCAGCGGCGGCGTCGATCCCGCGTACGGTCTCGCGCAGACGGACATCGAGGGGCTCACCGCCGTGGGCGACGCGAACCTCTTCTACTCCGACGACGAGACGCCCGACAGCTACGTCGGCGAGCTCGAGAAGAGCCCGATCTGGACCGCCCTGCCCGCAGTGGCGGAGGGGCGCGCGCACGCGTTCCCGGCCGGCGTCTGGGGAGCGGGCGGCCCGCTCTCCAACGTGCAGGCCATCGACGCCTACGTCGAGATCCTCACCGCGGAGTGAACGCCTCACGGCGGCCCCGGCCGTCCTCGCCACCCGTCGCCGTCGGCGCCCAGGGCCTCGACGGCGACGGGCGCCGGGGCGTGCGAGCCGGGATCGCCGTGCTGCTCGCGCTCCTCTGCGCCGTGCTGCTCGTCGGCGTCTGGCATCTGACTCAGGGAACGTCCGGAGTCGGGGCCGGCGACCTGTTGCGGGCGCTGGCGGGATCGGAGGAGCGTGTCGGCGGCGTCCCGGTGACCGATGTGCTGGCGGGATCCCGCGTGCCGCGCCTGCTCGCGGGTGTCGCGGTGGGCTTCGCACTCGGCGCCGCGGGATCGCTGCTGCAGTCGGTGACCCGCAACGCGCTCGCGGCGCCCGACACGCTCGCCGTGACGGCGGGCGCCTACTTCGCCCTCGCATGCGTCGCCGCCTTCCGGCTCACGGTGCCGCTGTGGGCGTCGGGAGCGGTGGCCTTCGCCGGCGGGCTGCTCGCGGCAGCCGTGGTGCTCGGGCTCGCCGGTCGCTCGGCGGGCGGCTCGAGTACCCGGCTCATCCTGGCGGGTGCGGCGATCGCCATGGCGCTCGACGCCGCCACGGCTATGCTGCTGATCCTCTTCCGGGAGAACACCACGGGTCTGTTCGCCTGGGGCAGCGGATCGCTCGCCCAGCTGAACATCGACGCGTCGGCGCGCGCCGCGCCGCTGATCCTGCTCGTGGTGCTCGTGGCGCTGCTGCTCTCCCGGCGGCTCGACGTGCTGAAGCTGGGCGACGACACCGCCGCCTCGCTCGGCGTGCCGATCCGCTCGACCCGCGTGATCGCCGTGCTGTGCGCGGTGCTGCTCAGCAGTACCGCCGTGACGCTCGCCGGACCGATCGCGTTCGTCGGACTCGGCGCGCCCGTGCTGGCCAGGCTGTTGGCGGGGCGCGTGCGGGCGCTCAACCGGCACCTGCTGCTCGTGCCGGCCTCGGGGCTGCTGGGCGCGCTGCTGGTGCTGCTCGCCGACGCGGCGGTGCGCGGTGCGCTCGGTGCGGAGGGGGCGGCGTCGGTGCCGACGGGCGTGCCGACGGCTCTGCTCGGCGGGATCCTCATCGTGGTCCTCGCGCTGCGGCTGCGCGACTCGGGACCGGTGAGGCAGCCGCCGCAGGCGCGGGTCGGGACGCGATCGAGGCAGCGGTTCGTCGTCGTCGTGTCGGGGGCGCTCGCGCTGCTGATCGCCGCGGCGGTGATCGGCCTCCTGGCCGGCAGCCTGTGGCTGCGCACCGGAGACATCGCGCTGTGGCTGCAGGGCGGCGCCCCCGATCTCGTCGCGCGGGCCCTCGACGAGCGGGTGCCGCGCGTGGCCGCCGCGATCCTCGCCGGAGCCGCGCTCGCGCTCGCGGGCGGCATCGTGCAGACCACGGTGCGCAACCCGCTCGCCGAGCCCGGCATCCTGGGCATCACCGCCGGGGCCGGCCTGGGCGCCGTGATCGTGGTGACCTCGGGCACCGCGGGAGGGCGCCCGCTGCTCGTCGCGATGGCCGTGCTGATGGGGCTGGCGACCTTCGCGGCGATCGCGCTGCTGGCCTGGCGCGGCGGGCTGCTCCCGGACCGCTTCGTGCTGATCGGCATCGGCTGCGGATATGCGCTCAGCGCGGTGAGCACCTTCCTGCTGCTGCGCGCCGAGCCCTGGGACACGCCCCGCATCTTCACCTGGCTCTCGGGGACGACCTACGGGCGGACCCTGCCCGACGTGCTGCCCGTCGCGGCGGTGCTGCTCGTGGCGATCCCCGTGCTGATCGGGCTGCACAGGCGGCTCGACCTGCTCGCCGTCGACGACGATACTCCGCGTGTCCTCGGCGTGCGGCTCGAGAGCTCGCGCCTGGTGCTGCTCGCGATCGCCGCCGTGCTCGCCGCGGTCAGCGTGGTCGCGGTGGGCGTGGTCGGCTTCGTCGGGCTCATCGCGCCCCATCTCGCGCGCGCCGTCGTGGGCGCGCGCCACGCGCGCAGCATCCCCGTCGCGATGCTGCTGGGCGGGGTGCTGGTCTGCGCGGCCGATACGCTCGGGCGCACGATCATCGCACCGGCGCAGCTCCCCGCGGGCCTGATGATCGCGCTGGTCGGCGCCCCCTACTTCGTCTGGCTGCTGCGCCGCTCGCGCCCGTGAACCGCGTGCACCGCCCGGGCCGCCGCGGTCGCCCGGAGACCTGCGGCGCCGGGACGCCGCGGCTCAGCCGCGCAGGAACTCGCGGATGACGCCGCTGATGAACTCCGGACGCTCGGCGACGAGGCCGTGCGTCGCGCCGGGCACGATGCAGAGCTGAGCGCCGGGGATCGAGGCCGCGATGAGCAGGCTGTGGTCGGGGCGGATGGTGTCGCGGTCGCCCGACATGACGAGTACCGGCGCGATGACGCGGCCGAGGCTCGCCGGGTCGATGCGCGGCTGCGAGGTCCAGAGCCGGAAGAGCTTGCCGAGCACGACCTCCGCGTGCGCGGGCCCGTCGGGGGAGAGGCGCTCGTAGTGGGCGCGCTCGGCATCGGGGCTCTCCTCGGAGCCGCTCGCGAGCTCCTGCAGCACCGGCACCTCCGCCGCCGCCTCCGAGTGGGTGAACGCCGAGGGGTCGAGATTGGCGCTGATCGCGACGAGGGAGCGCACGCGCTCCGGGTGGTCGCGCGCCAGCAGCAGCCCGATGATCGCCCCGTCGCTGTACCCGATCACATGCGCGGATCCGACGCCCTGCGCATCGAGGTAGGCGACCGCGTCGGCGACGTCGCGGGCGTAGTCGTACTCGCCCTCCACGTCGGGCGAGCGCCCGTGCCCGGGGCGCTCGTAGGCGAGCACCCGGTAGCGGGGTGCCAGCGCTTCCGACTGCGCCCGCAGCGACTCGAGCGAGCAGAATCCCCCGTGCAGGAGGAGCACGGGATCGCCCGACCCGGTGATCTCCGAGTACAGCTCGGCGGCACCGATCCGCAGATACGACATTCCCGTTCCTCCCGAGGGCGCTCCGCCCGAACCCATCCTAGGCTTCGGCGCCCCGGGCCCCGGTGCGATGAGCGGCGGGCCGATCGGCCCGCCGCTCATCGTTCATCGCCCGCCGCCCACCGCGGCTCGCGTGCTACGGACGCCCGCTGCTCAGGGGGAACTCGTCGGCCAGGGCGTCGATGGCCTCGGTCGAGGGCGCCTCCTCGGAGAAGTCGAGCTTGGGCACCGGCCTGCGGAAGAAGCCGGTCTTCGCCGCGAGGATCGCGACGCCGATGAGCACCCAGATCCCGCCGACGACCCACGTGAACGCCTCGAGCGAGGTCCACAGCCAGATGGTGAGGACGAATCCGATGAGCGGGATCGCGCCGTAGCGGATCGCCTGCCAGGCGGTGAGCGGCTCACGCCGGCCGCCCTTCGGGAAGAGGTAGGTGCGGATCACGGTCAGGTTGACCATCGCGAACGCGGCGAGCGCGCCGAACGAGATCATGAACGCGGCCTGGTCGAGACTCAGGAACAGGCTCGACAGGGCGAACGCCGAGACGACGCTCGCCGCGACGATCGGGGTGCCGAAGCGCTTGGACAGGATGCCGAGGGGGCGCGGCAGGATCCCGTCGCGGCCCATCGAGTAGAGGATGCGCGAGACCGCGACCTGGCCGGCGAGTCCGGAGCCGAAGCAGCCCGCGATGGTGATGATGATGAAGACGCCGGTGAGGATCTCGCCGCCGACGTGGTCGAACAGCACCACGCCGGCCGCGTCGAGCAGCTCCTGCGAGGCCTGGCCCCAGTCGTCGAGGTAGTAGGCGCGCGCCCCGACCCAGGCGACGAAGATGAAGACGAGGCCGCCGATGACGGTGGTCAGCATGATGGCTCGGGGGATGTCCCGGCGCGGGTTCTTCGCCTCCTCGGAGAGGGTGGAGACGGCGTCGAAGCCGAGGAACGACAGGGCGAGCACTGCGGCGCCGGTGAAGATCGGGCTGTAGTCGGCCGATCCCGGGATGAACGGCTCGATGAGGCTCGGCGCGTTCGGGTCGCCGATCGCGGACTTGATGGCGAGGATCGCGAACACGAGCACGGCGGCCATCGAGACGATCACGATGGCGGTGTTGATCTTGCCGACGAGGGAGATGCCGAGCACGTTGAAGACGAAGACCGCGATGAGGGCCGCGAGGGTGAAGATCCAGGTCGGCACGCTGGGGAACTGGGTGCCGACGTAGAGGCCCAGGATCAGGAAGTTGATCATGGGGATGAAGAGGTAGTCGAGCATGAGCACCCAGCCGGTGAGGAAGCCGGCGGCGCCGCCGAAGGCCTGCTGGGAGTAGGTGTACGCGGATCCGGCGACCGGGTAGCGGCGCACCATGGCCGCGTAGCTCGATGCCGTGAACAGCATGACGATCAGGGCGACGACGTAGGAGTCGACGAGGTGGCCCTCGGTGATCTGGTTGACGATGCCGTACGTGGTGAAGACGGTGCCGATCGCCATGTACGACAGCCCGAAGAGGGTGAGGGTGACGGGACCCAGCGTCCGCCTGAGATGGGGCGCGGAGGGTTGGTTCATGGGATCTCCTGTGATGCGTCGTGGGTGTCGACCGCGATGTCGGACGCGATCGGATGCGGCCGCAAAATGAACGAAGTTCTTTTTACGATGCATAGACTAATACCATCGAGGCCGTTGCGCGAGTTCCGCGGCTGACGGGGCCCGTGCCGAGACGAGAGACAGCAGGAACCGCAGGAATGGACGAAGCCGAGTCGACGGGGAAGACGGCGCGCCGCCGCGTGGGGCGCCCGAGCGAGCAGGTGCTCTCGCGCAAGATGATCATCGAGACCGCACTGCGGCTGCTCGACGAGCACGGTCAGGACGGTTTCGGCATGCGCGACATCGCGAGCGAGCTCGGGGTGCGCCCGTCGGCCCTCTACAACCACGTCGACGGCAAGGATGACATCTTCCGCGGCATCCGCGAGCTGATCGGCGAGCGGATCACGGGCGAGATGTTCGACACCGATCCCTGGGACGCGGCGCTCATCGCCTGGGCCCGCGAGTACCGCGACGCCTTCGCCGCGCACCCGCCGACCATCGCGCTGCTCGCGGTCATGCCGTTCCACCCGACCTCATCGGTGAGCGTCGCCTACGACCGCGTGATCCGCAAGCTCACCGCCGCCGGATGGAGCGGAGACGAGGCGCTGAACATCCTCGTCTCGCTCGAGTCGTTCATCCTGGGCTCGGCGCTCGACGCGGCGGCCGCGCCCGACATGATGGACCCGGGGCCCCGTGAGGACGTGCCCGGGTTCTCGGCGGCGTACCGCGCGCGGCAGCGCCTCGTCGAGCGCACCGGCACTGCGCCCGCCGATCTCGCCTTCGAGACGGGGCTGCGGCTGTTCCTCAACGGTCTCCGGGCCGAGCGGCCCGCGCGCGGCGACAGCTGATTCCGCGCGGGATCCCGGAGCGGGCCCCGCGCCGCGCGGGACGGGAGTCGCGAATGGCTGCCTCCCGCATCGGGAAGCAGCCATTCGCGACACGGATCGGGATCCGGCGCGGGATCCGAGGCGGGATCGGCCGCGGGCGAGCGCCGCGCGCTACTGTCGCGGATCCAGCGGGTAGTCCTCGGCGAGCTGGTCGATCTGCTCCGTGGTCGGGTCTCCCTCCGAGAAGTCCATCTTCGGCACGGGGCGCTTGAAGCCGCGGGTCACGATCGCGATGATCACGACGCCGACGGCGATCCAGATCCCGCCCACCAGCCATGTCGTCGGCTCGAGCGAGGTCCACAGCCAGATGGTGAGCGCGAAGCCGATGAGCGGTGCGACGCCGTGGGTGAGGATCTCCCGCGCGGTGAGCGGCTGCCTGCGACCGCCCTTCGGGAAGAGGTAGGTGCGGATCACCGACAGGTTCACCATCGCGAACGCGGCGAGTGCGCCGAAGCTGATCATGAACGCCACCACGTCGAGCGAGAGGAAGAGCGCGGAGAGCGCGAAGACCGACACCACGCACGCGGCGACGATGGGAGTGCCGAAGCGGGCGTGCAGACGCGACAGCGGCTTGGGCAGCATGCCGTCGCGGCCCATCGCGTAGAGGATGCGCGACACCGAGACCTGGCCGGTCATGCCGGAGCCGAAGGCCCCGACCACGTACACGGCCACGAAGAACGCGGTGAAGGCCTCGCCGCCGATGTTGTTCATGACGGTGACGCCGGCGGCCTCGATCTCCGCTTCGCTGAGCGAGGACCAGTCGGGCTGGAAGGCGAGCGCGCCGGCCCAGGAGACGAGGATGAAGAAGAGACCGCCGACCAGCGTGGCGAGCACGATGGCGCGGGGGATGTCCTTGCGCGGGCGCTTCGCCTCCTCGGAGAGTGTGGAGACGGCGTCGAAGCCGAGGAACGAGAGCGCGAGGATCGCGGCGCCCGAGGCGACCGCGCCGATGCCGCCCTCGCCGAAGGTGAACGGTTCGACCAGGCTCACCGAGGCGTCGCCGCCGAAGGCGTACTTGAAGGCCAGCACCATGAAGATGACGACGAGCAGCACCGACAGCGCGATGATCGCGACGTTGACCTTGTTGACGAGCGTGATGCCCAGGATGTTGAACAGCAGCACGAGGAGCAGCGCCACCAGCGTGAACACCCACACCGGGATCGCCGGGAACTGGGTGTTCAGGTAGATGCCGATGAGCATGAAGTTGATCATCGGGATGAACAGGTAGTCGAGCAGCATCACCCAGCCGGTGAGGAAGCCGGCGGCGCCGCCGAACGACTGCTGGGTGTAGGTGTACGCGGATCCGGCGACGGGATAGCGCCGCACCATCGCGCCGTAGCTCGCCGCCGTGAAGAGCATCGCGACGACGGCGACGACGTAGGCGGCCGGCAGGTGCCCGTCGGTCACCTGGTTGACGATGCCGTAGGTCGTGAAGACCGTGATCACCGTCATGTAGGTCACCCCGAAGAGCGTCAGGCCGACCAGGCCCAGCGCCCGCTTGAGGTGCGGTTGAGTGGATGCGCTCACGGTGTCTCCTTCGGACGTGGTGCGGTGAGTGGGTGAGTGGTCAAGCGCGGTGGGTCTGCGTCCCGGCGAGCCAGGTGCCGAGCACCTCGAGCTCGGCGATCGCCTCCGGGGCGATGCGCAGCGGATCGGCCGACAGCCAGACGGCGTCGGCCGTCCGGCCGACGGCGAGGGTGCCGCGATCGGGCGCGAGCGCCTGGCGGGCGATGCCGCGGGTGTAGGCGGCGTAGGCGGTGGCGGCGTCGACGCGCTCCTCGGGCAGCCAGGCGGGCGCGCCCGGCTCGGTGTGGCTGTGCCGGGTGACCGCGGTCGAGAGCGCGGGCCGCCAGTCGAGCGTCGTGACGGGCCAGTCGCTGCCGAACGAGACGGTGGCGCCGGAGCGGTGCACGGACCCGATGAGGTACTGCCACTCGTCGCGGGGGTGGCCGAGGTGGGGGATCGTGAGGTCGCGCATCACCGCATCGCACTGGGCCCAGTACGGCTCGAAGTTCGCGATGACCCCGAGGGCGGCGAAGCGCGCGACGTCGGCCGGGTCGAGCAGGGCGACGTGGGCGATGACGTGGTGGCGCTCGCGGGGGCCGTTGGTGCGGATGGCGGCCTCGATCGCGTCGAGCGCGAAGCGGTTGGCGGCGTCGCCGATGGCGTGGAGGTGCAGCTGGAAGCCCGCGGCGTCGAAGGCGGTCGCCGCCGCCGAGAGCTCCTCCGGCGTCCAGTTCGGCAGGCCGTGCTCGTGCGGGCGATCGGCGTAGGGCGCGATGAGGGCGGCGGTGTGGCTCTCGATCACGCCGTCGACGAAGAACTTGACGGTCTCGGCGCTGAGACGATCCGCGCCGAGGGCCCGCACCCCTTCCCGGGCGGCGGTGAACTCCGCCACCTGCTCGCGCCAGCGAGCGGGATCCGCGCGCTGCGCGAGATTGACCCGCGTGTGCAGGCGTCCCTGCGCCAGGGCGGTGCGGTAGACCTCGATGTCGGCGGGCTCCACCCAGGCGTCCTGCACCCAGGTCGTGCCCTGGGCGGCGTAGCGCCTCGTGGCCTGCTCGATCGCCCCGATCCGCCGCTCGAGGGAGAAGGCGGGGGCGGTGGTGGCGAGGAAGTCGTTGGCCGCTGCCTCCTGCAGGGTGCCGAGGGGCGAGCCGTCGGCGCGGCGCACGATGCGGCCGAGGGGCGGATCCGGCGTCTCCGCGGTGATGCCGCCGGCGGCCAGCGCCGCGGAATTGACCCAGGCGGTGTGGTAGTCCCACGCGCGCAGGATGGTCGGGGTGTCTCCCGTGACCTCGTCGAGCCAGCGGGCGTCGAAGAGCCCGCCCTCGGCGAAGGTCGCGTCGTAGCTGCCGCCCACGATCCACTCGGCCTCGGGGTGGGCCGCCTTCCACGCGGCGACGGCGTCGAGGATGCCTCGCACGTCCGAGGCCTCCCGGATCGCGGGGCCGAGGGCCTCCTGCCCGCCGAGCAGCGGGTGCGCGTGGCCGTCGCCGGGCGCGGGCGCCAGAGCGCCGCCGGCGAGATCGATCCGCTCGGCCGAGGGATCCTGCGCGGCCAGTTGCTCGGCCTCGGCTCCGAGGGCGACGACCCGTCCGTCGCGGAAGGCGATCGCCGTGCTCGTGAGCGGGCCCTGCGCTGCTGCGGCATCGATCAGGATCGTGCCTCCGGTGAAGACGGTGGTGCCCATAGGACTGCATCCTTGCTGTTCTCGGTGCTGGACTTCGCTCGGCGGAGCCCGGTACGCTCACGATTAACGAACAGAGTTCGTTTGTGGTCGGCTTGAGGATAATACGAAAACCGGCCGAGCGCGAGCGGATATCCGCGAACGGTCGTCGACGCGCACGGATCCGAAGGAGGCGAGGTGCGGGAGAACGGGCAGAGAGCGCCGGTCGTGCGCGACGCGCAGCGGCGAGGCGCCGGTCGTCCGCGCGGGCGGGTGCTCTCGCGCGAGCTGATCCTCGAGACCGGGCTGCGCCTCATCGACGAGCGCGGCGAATCGGGCGCGGGAATGCGCGCCATCGCGCAGGAGCTGGGTGTGCGCCCCTCGTCCCTGTACAACCACGTCTCCGGGCGCGACGAGCTCATCGCCGGCATCCGCGAGCTCATCAGCGACCGCATCGACGTGGAATGCTTCGAACGGCTGCCGTGGGATCGGGCGCTCGAGCGCTGGGCGGGCTCCTACCGCTCCGCCTTCGCCGCGCACCCGCCCACCATCGCGCTCCTCGCCACGGCGTCGCTCACCCCCGACTCCCGCACGAGCTTCATGTACGACGCCGTCGCCGCGGCTCTCGTGCGCGCGGGGTGGCCCGAGGCGAGGGCGCTCTCGGTGATCGTCGCCGTCGAGTCGTTCCTGCTGGGCGCCGCCCTCGACGCCGCGGCGGCCCCGGACATGCTGAACCCGGGACCCCGGAGCGACGTGCCCGCCTTCTCGGGCGCCTACGCGGCCCGGGAGCGCGCGCTCGCCGCGGGCGCGGAGCGGCCGGCCGACGAGGCGTACCGTCTCGGCCTCTCCGCGATGATCGCGGGCCTGCGGGTGGAGTTCGCGGCGCTGCCGGGGGCAGATCCGACGCCCGTGGATCCGGCGTCCGCGGATCCCGATCCCTCCGACCGGCCGAGCAGCCGCTAGAAGATGATGGTGCGGTCGCCGTCGGCGAGCACCCGGTTCTCCGCGAACGAGCGCACCGCGTGGCGCAGCACGCGCGCCTCGACGTCCTGGCCGAGCTGGGTCAGCTCGCGCACCGAGTAGGAGTGGTCGACGCGGATCGTGTCCTGCTCGATGATGGGGCCCTCGTCGAGGTCGGTGGTGACGAAGTGCGCCGTCGCGCCGATGAGCTTCACGCCGCGCTGGTGCGCCTGCTTGTAGGGGTTGGCGCCCTTGAAGCCCGGCAGGAACGAGTGGTGGATGTTGATCGCGCGGCCCGAGAGCGCC
Organism: Leucobacter sp.; assembly: GCF_053528595.1. Classification (NCBI taxonomy): domain Bacteria; kingdom Bacillati; phylum Actinomycetota; class Actinomycetes; order Micrococcales; family Microbacteriaceae; genus Leucobacter; species Leucobacter sp. The sequence continues at coordinate 50,450 of NZ_JAIVPF010000024.1, forward strand.
TCGCACAGGCCGGGCGACAGGATCTGCATGTAGCGGGCCAGCACCACGAGCTCGATGTCGAGCTGGTCGACGGCCTCGAGCACCCGCGCCTCGAAGGCGGCCTTGTCGTCGGCGCCGGCGATGGCGCGGTACTCGAACGGCACGTCGTAGAACTCGGCGATGTCGCGCACCGTCTCGTGGTTGGAGAGGATCAGCGGCACCTCGACGGGCAGCTGGCCGCCGCGCCGGCGGTAGAGCAGATCGTTGACGCAGTGGGTGGCCGTGGAGGCGAGGATCAGCGTGCGCACCGGCCGCCCCACCGTGTCGAGGCGCCAGGTCATGTGGTAGCGCTCGGTGACCGGGGCGAGCGCCTGCTCGAAGCGCCCCTCGAAGGTGTCGGGCTGGGCGACGGCCTCCACCTGCAGGCGCATGAAGAAGCGGCCCGTGTCGTGGCTCGCGAACTGCTGGCTCTCCGCGATGTTGCCGCCGGCGGCGACGATCGCGCCGCTGATCGCGTGCACGATCCCGGGGCCGTCGATGCAGGAGAGGGTGAGCACCCACTGGGTTGCGGGGGTTTCGTTCGCGATCGTGTTCACGGGGTATAAGGGTAGTCGATGCGGAACCGCGGCTCCCGGTGGATCCCCGCTGCCGCGGTGCCGGGCGGGAAAAGGGACGCCGGGCACCCTGGAAAGGGGCGTCCCCTCGCTGGTAGGATCGGAACCGTCGTGACTGGCGTGCAGATGGGACACCATCGGGGAACGACACCTCACACGAATTGGCCGCTCGCCTGGGTCGTATTTTCTGGAAGTTCCGCGTGCGCGCGGATGAAGGAACTTTAGGAGCACAAGCATGTCCACCCAGTCCGCATTCTTCAACGAGCCCCTCGAGACCGTCGATCCCGAGATCGCCGAGGTGCTCAGGAACGAGCTCGGCCGCCAGCGCGGCACCCTCGAGATGATCGCCAGCGAGAACTTCGTGCCCCGCGCGGTGCTCGAGGCGCAGGGATCGGTGCTCACGAACAAGTACGCAGAGGGCTACCCGGGCCGCCGCTACTACGGCGGCTGCGAGTTCGTCGACGTGGCCGAGGATCTCGCGCGCGAGCGCGCGAAGAGCCTCTTCGGCGCGAAGTACGCGAACGTGCAGCCCCACTCGGGCGCGAGCGCCAACGCCGCGGTGCTGAGCGCCATCGCCGAGCCGGGCGACACGATCCTCGGCCTCGAGCTGGCCCACGGCGGCCACCTCACCCACGGCATGAAGCTCAACTTCTCGGGCAAGCTCTACCGGGTCGCCTCCTACGGCGTCGATCCCGAGACCTTCCTCATCGACATGGACGTCGTGCGTCAGCAGGCCCTCGAGCACAAGCCCAAGGTGATCATCGCCGGCTGGTCGGCATACCCGCGCACGCTCGACTTCGCGAAGTTCCGCGAGATCGCCGACGAGGTGGGCGCGACCCTGTGGGTCGACATGGCGCACTTCGCGGGCCTCGTCGCCGCGGGCCTCTACCCGAACCCGGTGCCGCACGCCCACGTGGTCTCGTCGACCGTGCACAAGACGATCGGCGGCCCCCGCTCCGGCTTCATCCTCACGAACGACCTCGAGCTCTACAAGAAGCTCAACTCCAACGTGTTCCCCGGCCAGCAGGGCGGCCCGCTCATGCATGTGATCGCGGCGAAGGCCACCGCCTTCAAGCTCGCGGCCACCGACGAGTTCAAGGACCGCCAGGAGCGCACCCTCTCCGGCGCGAAGCTCGTGGCCGACGCGCTCACCACCGAGGCCTCCCGGGCGGCGGGCGTCGACGTGCTCACCGGCGGCACCGACGTGCACCTGGTGCTCGCCGACCTGCGCAACAGCGAGCTCGACGGCCAGCAGGCCGAGGACGCGCTGCACGCGGTGAGCATCACGGTCAACCGCAACGCGGTGCCCTTCGATCCGCGCCCGCCGATGGTCACGAGCGGTCTGCGAATCGGCACGCCCGCTCTCGCGACCCGCGGCTTCGGCGACGCCGAGTTCGCCGAGGTCGCCGACATCATCGCGCTGACGCTGCAGCAGGCCGCCGACGTGGAGGCGCTCAAGGCGCGCGCCACGGCCCTCGCCGAGGCCTTCCCGCTCTACCCCGGCCTCGAGACCTGGTAAGACGTCCGTCGTTACTCCTGCGAAGGTCTTCTTCCGTCATTCTGCGCGCGTGAAATGCTGGAAGGGAAACGCGCCAGCGTTTCTCGCATTTCGCGGCGGCCCTACTGGGCTGGGAGTCGCAGAATCCAGGCGCGTATCTGGATTCCGCGACTCGCAGGCTCGCGCGGAATGACGGGGGGAGCGCGCCGCACAGGATGACGCATGAAGGAGCTAGAAGATGACCGCACAGAAACTCGACGGTAAGGCCGCCGCGGCGGCGATCAAGCAGGAACTCGCGCAGCGGGTGGCGGTGCTGGCCGAGCGCGGCGTCGTGCCGGGCCTCGCGACCGTGCTGGTGGGCGAGGATCCCGGCTCGCAGTGGTACGTCGCGGGCAAGCACCGCGACTGCGCCGAGGTGGGCATCGCCTCGATCAAGCGCGAGCTGCCCGAGACGGTGTCGCAGGAGGAGCTCGAGACGGTGCTCGATGAGCTCAACGCCAACCCCGAGTGCACCGGCTACATCGTGCAGCTGCCGCTGCCGAAGCACATCGACACCGACCGCATCCTCGAGCGCATCGACCCCGACAAGGACGCCGACGGGCTGCACCCGACCAACCTCGGCCGGCTCGTGCTCAACGCCAACTCCGAGATCACCAGCCCGCTGCCGTGCACGCCGCGGGGCGTCATCGAACTCGTGGAGCGCAACGGGCTCTCGTGGGCGGGCAAGCGCGTGGTGGTCGTGGGCCGCGGGGTGACCGTGGGGCGCCCGATCGGTCCGTTGCTGACGCGCCGCGAGTACAACGCGACCGTGACCCTCACGCACACGGGTACGCGGGATCTGGGCGCCGAGCTGCGGCGCGCCGACGTGATCGTGGCGGCGGCCGGCGTCGAGGGCATCGTCCGGGCCGAGGACGTGCAGCCGGGTGCGATCGTGCTCGACGTGGGCGTCTCGCGCAGGACGGACCCGGAGACCGGCAAGAGCCGCGTGGTGGGCGACGTGGATCCCGCGGTGGCCGAGGTGGCCGGCTGGATCTCGCCGAACCCGGGCGGCGTGGGGCCGATGACGCGCGCCCTGCTGCTCAAGAACGTGGTGGAGATGGCCGAGCGCGAAACGGACGCGAAGCGTTCGTGAGCACTCGGCCTCCGGCTACAGCCGGAGTCTTCGAGCGATCGACGAACGCGTGAGCGTTTGACGGTCGCCCGGCCTCCGCTCAGTCGGCGGCGGCCGGGGAGAGCAGGCCCATGCGGGTCGCCTGGAGGATCGCCTCCTCCCGGCCCCGCGACTGCAGCTTGCGGTAGACGGCGTTGAGGTGCTTCTTCACGGTCGCCGAGGTGACGAACAGCGCCTCGGCGGTGCTGCCGATGGAGCGGTGCACGGCCACGGCCTCGAGGGTGCGCAGCTCCATCTCGGTGAGCCGCTCGTACCGACGGCAGCGCGCCGCGGCCGGCACGGCGTCGATCTCCGGCAGGAGGTCGCAGGCGCCGGCGTCGCGCGCCGCCTCGGCGAGGCTGCGCAGGCTCTCGTACGGCAGCCCCCACAGCAGCGACGTCAGCGTGTGCTCGCGGATGAGCTCGGTCGCCGCGGCCAGCGCGTCGATCGCCTCCTGCACCCTTCCGCAGCCCCACGCGGCGACCGCCGTGATGAGGGTGCGGTTCGCCTGCTGCCGCACCGTGACGGCGCCGCTGATCTGCTGCACCTGCAGCAGGGCCTGCATGTCGTCGAGCGCGAAGAGGGCGAGCCGAGCGCGCTCGAGGCGCGTGCCCGGCTCGTCGGGGTCGAGCGAGGCGAGCAGTTGGCCGGCTCCGGCGAGGTCGCCGAGCGCGGTGCTGAGCATCGCCCGGTAGACGCCGATGCACTGGTGCCACATCCGGGTCCGATGCCGGGGGTTCTGGCCGTCGCGATCGAGCATCGCCTGCATCTGCGCCATCGCCCACTCGACGCCGCGCTGCGATCGCACCACCTCCGCCTCGCCGATCAGCAGCATCGGCCAGGCCTCGACGCGATCACGCAGCGGGGTCAGCCGTTCGAGCGCGCGCCGCAGCAGGGTCTCGTCTGCGGACTCGTACGCGAGGTGCGCGCGGGCGATCTCGCCGACCACCCAGGTCGAGGCGGGCGCCGCGGCGCCGGTCGCCTCGCTGAAGGCGTCGCACTCGGCGAGCAGCTCGGCGCACCGGGTCATGCGCCCCTCCATCATCTCGGTGAACGCCAGGCCGTTGAGCGCCGCGAGCCGCCAGCGCTGCCCCGAGACCGTGTCCGTGACGGTGCGCGCGGTATCTCGCGAGTGGTCGCCCGGGGGTCGCTCGAGCACGGCCTCGGCGTGCGCGAGCAGCTGCTCCCAGTTGCGGCGCGCCCCCTCCAGATCGCCGGCGCCCAGAGCGGTCAGGGCGATCTCCCGGTAGTAGATCGGGGCCGCGCCGGGCGTCGGCGTCGATCCCGGCGGCTCGGCGAGCGCGGCTTCCCCGCCCTCGGCCCCGTGCGCCGAGGCGATCCGGGCCTCGAGCTCGCGCGCGCCGTCGTAGGCCGCGTCGAGGTCGCCGGCCAGCCGGCAGAGGGCCATGTGCTGCGCGATGGTGGCCAGCCGGTGCTCGACGGGGAGGTCCGCGGCGATCCCGTCCGGAGTGGCGGATCGGGGCTCGGCGAGCCGCGTGCGCACGCCCGCCCGCAGCAGCTCGAAGAGGCGCGCGAGGGTGCTCGAGGGCACGCTCGGGTCGCCGGTCTCGAGGAAGAGGCGCGCAGATACGTAGGCGGGGTGCGCGACGAGCACCGACTCGGGGAGGCCGCGCAGATACGGGAGGATCTCCTCCGCCTCGTCGGTCAGGGTGACGAAGCTGCGGACGAGCAGGGTCTCGGCCCGGTCGTGGTCCGAGACGGCGCAGTAGAGCTTGAACGCCGAGAACGGGGCGACGTGGTCGAGCTCGGCGGCGCGGCCGCCGAGCAGGCCGACGCGCTCCTCGTGCGAGAGCGAGCGTTCGGAGCGCAGGGCGAACGCGGGGCGCACCGCGGGGTGGCAGTGGAACTCGGTGCCCGCGCCGTCGCTCACGGAGGTGAGCACACCGAGCTCCAGGAGCTGGTGCACGGTCTCGCGGAGCCGCGGCCCGGCGACTCCCGTGAACCGCTCGAGCAGGCCGAAGGAGATGCCGTCGAGCAGCGAGGCGGCGAGCAGGGTGCGGCGGCCGGTGTCGCTCACGATCTCGAGATGGTTCAGGGCGAAGCGGCTCAGCTCGACGCGCGGATCGATGCTCTCGGCGCGGTCGGCCGCCGCGGATCCGGATCCCGTCCCGTCCTCGTCGATCGCCCGGGCCGGTCCCAGGGCCGCGCGCGTCGCCAGCGGCCAGCCGGCGGCGTCGCGCATCGCCGCGCGCAACCGGCCGTCGTCGCGAAGACCGTGCATCGCGGCGAGCTCCTCGGCCTCCTCGGAGCTGAAGGCGAGATCCCGCGGACCGAAGACGCGCACCGGCGTGCGGCTGGTCACGAGCGGGCCGTTGAGCACGCGCACGCGGCGGGCGAGGACGATGAACGTGACCAGCCGATTGCCGTCGGCGAGCTCGGCGATCAGCTGATCGTTCTCGGGGGTGGTGGTGTGATGGTAGTCGTCGAACACCAGCACGAGGGGCCGGTCGACGGCGGCGATGAGCTCGCGCACGGAGCTCAGCGGGAAATCGGGAGTCGGGATCTCGACGTCGAGCGTCAGAGCGAGCCGCTGGGCGACGTACTTCCAGAGCGTCTCGGCGTTCGCCGCGGCGCAGCCGATCCACAGCGACTGCTCGTCACGGCCGCTCAGCCACCGGGCGACGGCGGTGGTCTTGCCGTATCCCGCCGGAGCGCACAGCAGGGTCACGCGCGAGCGCTCGACGCTCTCGGTGATCTGCGCGAGCAGCTGGGGGCGGTCCAGGGCGAGCACGGGCGAGATCCTCAGCGCATCTTTCGGCGCACCGCGGCGAGCGAGGGGCGGTGCGAGGGCTGGGGGAGGAGCTGCATGTGCTGGAGACGTCCACTGGGCCGGGGAGACGGATGAGCGGGAGCAGAAGCAGCAGATGCAATACCGGCCCTTCCCGCCCCCATAGCCCCATCCTATGCCCGACCCGCGACCGGCGCCCCATGCGCGAGCGCACGGGCGTCGTACGGGAGCGCACGGCCGGCGCTCGGAGGGTGCTCCGGCGGCGCTCGGCCGGCGTCCGGAGGGAGCGCCGACCGCGCCCGTCGCACGCGGGGGCGCGGGAGAGTTCACCGTTTCGCGGGCGGCGCGGATGCTAGTGTGCTTCGGATGGAGACTCACCCCGGCGCAGAGTACGAAGGCCTCGTCGGCTGGATCCTCACCCTCATGGAGACGATCGGCGAGCTCGGTGTCGGCGTCGCGGTGTTCCTCGAGACGTTCATCCCGCCCATCCCCTCCGAGGCGCTGCTGCCCGGAGCCGGATTCCTCGCGTACGACGGGCGCCTCAATTTCTGGCTGGCCTGGCTCATGGCGACGCTCGGCGCGCTCGTCGGCGCCTGGGTCTGGTACGGGATCGGTGCGGTGTTCGGGCGCGAGCGCACGCGCCGGGTGGTCGGCAGGATCCCGCTCATGGACCACGACGACTTCGACCGCGCGGAGGCCTTCTTCGCCCGCTGGGGCGGCACCGCCGTGCTCCTCGGCCGCTGCGTGCCGCTCGTGCGCTCCTTCATCTCCATCCCGGCGGGCATCGAGCGCATGCCGATCGTGAAGTTCAGCCTCTACACGCTGCTCGGATCCGGCGTGTGGAACGGCATCTGGATCGGGCTCGGCTTCGCGTTCGGGCCGGCGATCAAGCCCGTGCTCGAGCAGTGGAGCGGGCTCATCTCCGACCTCGTCGTGGTCGTGATCCTGGCGCTCCTGCTGTGGTTCGTGGTCGCGCGCCTGGTGCGCAACGCGCGCCGCCGCCGTCGCGCCGCCCAGGACCCCGAGGCTCCCTAGGCGGGCTCTCCCGACCCGCCGAGCCACACCCGCCGCACGACGAGATCGCGGTCGAGCAGCACCGCGTCGGCCGCGTAGCCGGGGCGCAGGCTGCCCAGATCGCCGCCGCGGCCGATCGCGGCGGCGGGCGTCGCGGTGAGCGCCAGCACGGCCTCGGGCAGGTCGACGCCGCACGCCGAGACCGACTGCCGCAGCGCCGCGTCGAGCGTGAGGGTCGAGCCGGCGATCGTGTCGTCCTCGCGCAGCCGCGCCACGCCGTCGCGCACGGTCACCGCGAGCGAGCCGAGCACGTAGTCTCCGTCGTGCGAGCACGCCGCGGCCATCGCGTCGGTGATGAGCGCCACCCGTCCCGGAGCCCGCGCGAACAGCAGCCCGGCGAGCACGGGGTGCACGTGCACGCCGTCGTTGATGAGCTCGAGGGTCACGTGCGGTGACGCGAACGCCGCACCGACGGGCCCGGGGTCGCGGTGGTGCAGGGGCGGCATCGCGTTGAACGTGTGGGTGAGCAGGCTCGCGCCCGCCGCGAAGGCGTCGAGCGCCGTGCGGAAGTCGGCGCTCGTGTGCCCCACGGCCACGGCGGTGCCGGCGTCGACGAGGCGGGGGATCGCCGCTGCCGCACCCGGCAGCTCCGGCGCCACGGTGACCTGCCGCAGCGTTCCCCGCGCGGCCTCGAGCAGCGCATCGATATCGGCCTCGGCGGGAGGGGTCAGACGGGCGGGATCGTGCGCGCCCCGGAACCGCTCGGAGAGGAACGGCCCCTCGAGGTGGCTGCCGAGCACGGCGGGATCGGTGCGGGCGAGATCGGCGACTCCGGCGAGACGTGGGAGCAGAGCCGCGGGGTGGTCGCTCACGAACGACAGCACCGCCCGGGTGGTGCCGTGGGCGCGATGCGCGGCGAGCGAGGCGCGGATCGCCGCGGCGCCGTCCTCGTTCGAGCCGCCGCCGCCCCCGTGCACGTGCAGATCGATGAATCCCGGGGTGAGGATCATGCCGGCGCCGTCGACGACCTCGATGCCGCCGGCTCGAGCCTCGAGCGGATCCTCGATCCGCCGCCAGTCCTCTCCGGTACCGACCTCGCGCACGGCGCCGCCGTCGAACAGCACCCACGCGTCGGGCGTGCGCCGCCCGTCGGTGACGAGCTCGACGGAGTGGATGAGGACGGCGCGGATGAGGGCGGCGGTCATCGTGCCCGCCGTTCGTCGCGATCCATCGTCACAGCTCCCTCTGCCCATCCGGCACTGGGGTCAGGCTACCGCACCGCTTCGCGGCCGTGCGAAGGCTCCTCCGCGGGACCGGCGCTCCGAATCCGGGAAGGGGTTGACTCGGAGCCGCGCGAAGCGTAACGTACAACCAAATGGTTGCACAAAATCTGGAACTCACGGACGAGCAGGTGAATCGCATCTTCCGCGCCCTGGCCGATGCGACGCGACGGGACATCGTGCGTCGCACGCTCACCGCGGAAGCCTCGATCTCCGAGCTCGCGGCCGACTACGACATGTCGTTCGCGGCCGTGCAGAAGCACGTCGCCGTGCTCGAGGCGGCCGATCTGGTAGCGCGGATCCCGCGCGGAAGGGAGCGGATCATCCGAGGCAATCCCGACACCATCCGACGAGCCCAGCAGCTGCTGGGCCGATTCGAGCAGATCTGGCGCGGCCGCATCGACCGGCTCGACGCCCTGCTCGCCGCAGAAGACACCGAACACTGAGAGGACCATCATGCCCGTCACCGATGTCACCACCGATCCCGAGGCGCTCACGCTGCGCGTCGTCGCCGATTTCACCGTCCCGGTGCGCCGGCTCTGGGACGCCTACCTCGACCCGCGCCGGCTCGAGCGCTTCTGGGGCCCGCTCGAGTACCCGGCGACGTTCGTCCGCCACGACGCGCATCCCGGCGGGTTCAGCACCTACTACATGACCGGCCCCGAGGGCGAGCGCTACTGGGGCTACTGGAAGTGGATCGCGGTCGACGAGGGCCGCTCGTTCGAGGTGCGCGACGGCTTCGCGCACGACGGCGGTGAGCCCAACACCGAGCTGCCCGAGGGGCGAATGGTGTTCGAGTTCATCGAGACGGCGCTGGGTTCGCGGGTCACCGTCACCAACTACCACGAATCGCTCGAGGACATGGAGCAGGTGCTGGCCATGGGCCAGGTCGAGGGCATGCGCGAGGCGATGGGCCAGATGGACGCGGTGCTCGAGGACCTCGCGTCGTACGCAGCCGGTCGCGGCACCGAGCTGCAGCTCATCGGGGAGAACCGGGCTCGCGTATCGCGGGTGGTCCGCGGCACCGTCGATCAGGTGTGGCGCGCCCATCACGAGGCGGATCTGCTGCGCCGCTGGATGCTCGGCCCCGACGGCTGGGAGATGCCGGTGTGCGAGCCGGCGAGCGAGCCCGGGCAGCGCTACCGCTACGAGTGGGCCGAGATCGGGGGCGAGCAGCGCTTCGGCTTCGTGGGCGAGTTCATCGAGGGGGAGCGGCCGCACCGCGCGGTGACCACCGAGGCCATGTGCACGCCGGAGGATCCGGACGCGGCCAACAGCCCCGAGGCCCGCAACGAGCTGACGTTCACGCCCGTCGAGGGCGGCACGCTGCTCACCCTGGTCGTCACCTACCCGGACGCGGCCACGCGCGAGATGGTGATCGCCACCGGCATGGTCGACGGCATGGAGGAGAGCTACGCGCGGCTCGAGAACGAGGTGCTCGTGGCCTAGTCCCCTGCGCCGAGCGAGCGCGAACGGTTCCGGATCCGCGGATCTCGAACCGTTCGCGCTCGCGCGCGCGGAATCGACGTGCAGCAGAATGGGGGCATGGCGACGAAGATGATCCTCGACTGCGACACCGGCGTCGACGACGCGATGGCGATCATGTACGCCGCGCTGCACCCCGGGATCGATCTGCTCGGCGTGGGCGCGGTCTGGGGCAATGTCGACGTGCCCCTGGCGACGCGCAACACGCTGCGCGTGCTCGATCTCGTGAACCGCGCCGACGTGCCCGTGGCGCAGGGAGCCGCCGGGCCGCTGCTCGGGGGAGCCGCCGAGTACGCCTTCCACGTGCACGGTGCCGACGGGCAGGGCGGCGCGGGCGACGACGTTCCCGTGCGTCCGGCCGCGCCCACGACGGCGGCGCAGCAGATCGTCGAGCTGGTGCGGTCCCATCCGGGTGAGGTGTGGCTCGTGCCGGTCGGCCCGCTCACCAACATCGCGACCGCGCTCGCGCTCGACCCCGAGCTGCCGGAACTCGTCGCGGGCGTCGCGATCATGGGCGGCTCGGCGCGACGCCCGGGCAATGTCACGCCGGTCGCGGAGGCCAACATCCACAAGGATCCCGAGGCCGCCGCGGCCGTGTTCCGCGCGCCCTGGCCGATCGTGATGGCCGGGCTCGACGTGACCATGGACGTGATCCTCACCGCCGAGCACCGCGACCGTCTGGCCGCAGGCGGCGAGGCCGGGCGCTACCTGGCCCGCATCCTCCAGCGCTACGGCGAGTTCTACCGCGAGGAGGTGTTCGGCGAGTGGCGATGCTGCATGCACGACACCCTCGCCGTCGCGGCGGCGGCGGGGACGCTCGACGTGCGGCTGGCCCCCGTGGTGCGCGTCGAGGTGGACACGACGGGCGGCCCCGGCCGCGGCCAGACGATCGCCGACCTGCGCGGCGTCTATCGGGGCTTTCCCCCGCAGGAGGGTGCGCACTGCACCGTGCTGCTCGAGGTCGACGCGCGTATCGCCGACGAGGCGGTCGAGCTCATCGCCGCGCACGGAGCGCTCCCGGCGACCGGAGCGGAGCCGGCATGAGTCGCGACGTGGTGGTGGTGGGCAGCGCGAACGCCGATCTCGTGGTGGAGGTGCCCCGACGGCCCGCGGGCGGCGAGACGCTGCTGGGCGGGGATCTGCGGGTGCTGCCGGGCGGCAAGGGGGCGAACCAGGCCGCGGCCGCGGCGCGGTGCGGCGCGGACACCGGCATCCTCGCCTGCGTCGGCGACGACGCCAACGGCGCCCTCCTGCGCGAGCGGCTCGCCGCCGCGGGCGTGGACACCGCGGGCCTGCTCGGGGCCGGGCGGCCCACCGGCACCGCGATCATCCTCGTGACCCCGGACGGGGAGAACTCGATCGTGGTCTCGCCGGGCGCCAACGCCGCGCTCGATGCGGAGCTCGCCGAGCGGAGCTCCGATGTCTGGCGCGCGGCCCGCGTGGTCGTGCTGAGTCTCGAGATCCCCGAGCCGACCGCGTTCCACGTCGCCGCTCGCGCGGCGGCGGCCGGGGGCCGCGTGGTGCTCAACGCTGCCCCCGCCACCCGGATCGCGTCCGCGACGCTGCGCCTCTGCGACCCGCTCATCGTGAACGAGCACGAAGCGCTCGCGGCGCTGGGCGAGGAGGCGCGGGAGCCGGCCGGGCTCTCCCGTGCGGGGTACGAGGAGCTCTCGCGCCGCCTGTGCGCGGCGGGAGCCCGATCCGTCGTGATCACGCTGGGAGCGGACGGGGCGATCGTCGCCGACGTCGGCGACGCAGCGCCGGAGCACGTGCCCGCCCACCGCGTGCGGGCGGTCGACACGACCGGGGCCGGCGACGCGTTCGTCGGGGCGGTGGCCTGCGAGCTGGCGCGCGGCGCCGAGCTGGTCGAGGCCGTGAGGTTCGCGACCGCGGTGTCGGCGGTCTCCGTGCAGCGCCTCGGCGCGCAGGCCTCGTACGCCGATCGCGCGGAGGTGGAGGCCTTCATCGCGGGGCGGCGCGAGCCCCCGGGCTGAGCGGTCGTGCGGAGGGACTCGCGGGTGCGTGCGGGCGAGCGCCGGTGCTCGCGGAGCGCGCGGATGCCCCGACGGGCGCGGCTCGGGGATCCGGGCCGCCCCGGCGCGGGTCACTCGTGCGCCTCGGCAGGGGCATCCTGCGGCGCGGGCGGTACCGGCCGCGCCTGCCGGCCCACGAGCGCGAGCATCGGGAACAGCAGCACCGTGAGCATCGCGGCGCCGACCATGGCGGCGGCGGTCGTCTCGTCCAGCACGCCCGCGTCGGTGCCGATCCCCGTCACGGCGATGACGAGCGGCAGTGTGGTCGCCGTGAACAGCGCGACCGTGCGGCGGTCGACGGGTGGCGAACCCGGGCCCGCGGAGAACCAGCCGGGGATGCCCCGCACCAGGAGCATGACGCCGGCGAACACCGGCACGAGCGCGAGGCTCGCCGGGCTCGAGAGCAGCGCCGCCAGCGGGAAGCCGACGCCGGTCGCGACGAAGAAGATCGGCACGAGCAGCCCGAAGGACACCGAGTCGAGCTTGGCCTCGATGACCCGCATCTCCTCCGGGTCGCCGCCCCGCAGCACCACGCGGGCGAGCATGCCGGCGGTGAAGGCCCCGAGGAGGAAGTCGACGCCCAGCACCACCGCGAGCGAGACGAGCGCGGCGAGCAGCAGCAGCACGAAGCGCACCGCGAACTGGCCGCTCGTGTGCAGCGTCAGCGTGACCATGCGGCGCAGCCAGTGGTGCGGGCCGTGACTCGCGAGCCAGAACGCCGCCGCCGCGATGGCGATGAACAGCAGCAGCACGATCGTGCCCGTGAGCGGCTGCCTGCCGCTCAGGAAGACCGAGATCGCCACGAGGGGCGCGAACTCGCCGATCGCCCCGGCCGTGCCGATGGTGCGGCCGAGCGGCGTGCGCGTGAGGCCCGCGTCGCGCAGCATCGGCATGATGGTGCCGAGAGCGGTGCCGGTGAGAGCGACGGCGATGATGATCGACGCGGCGGGGTCATCGCCCAGCAGCAGACCCGCCGCGAGCGCGAGCGCCGCCGAGAGCCCCCACCAGCCGAGCGCTCGCCGGCCGGGCGCTCCGCGCAGCGATCCCGGATCGATCTCGTTGCCCGCCATGAAGAACAGCGCCGCCAGGCCGAACTGCGACAGGGCGTCGAGCACCGCGCCGTCCTGCACCCAGCCGAGCCCCGAGGGGCCGATGAGCATGCCGAGCGCGATCTCGAAGACGACGAGGGGGATCACGAGCGCTCGCCGCACGAGCGCGGCGAGCAGCGGGGCCACCACGGCCACGAGGGGCACCAGCAGGACGGTGAGCTCGGCGTCGGTCACGGTCGGGTTCCTCTCGGGGCGGGGGAACGGCGCGGGGTCCGCGTGGCACCATGCTACCGGCGGCGCGAAGGGGGAGAGATCCACCGGCTCGCGCATGCGGGGCCGGTCTTCGGGCGGGAGCGCGCCGTTCGAGGCGAGCTGTGGGGGGGGGGGGGGAGACCGAGGGCGGGCGCCGCCGTGCGACCGGGGGACTTCCCAGACTGCGGGGCTACTCTGAGCAACTGTGAGCGAGCTGGAACATATCTCGACGATCGCCCTCTACTCGGCCATGATCGTGTACGCGATCGCGTTCGTCTTCTACGTCGTCGATCTCGCGAACCGCAGCGGCGACGCGGCCGCGGCGAAGCAGCGCTCGGTTGCGGCGGCGCGCCCCGCGGGAGCCGCGGCCGGCGACGCGGCCGCCAACGGTGCGGCGGCGTCAGGCACCGCTGCGGCCGGCACCGCCACGCTCGTGCGCACCGCGACGGGCTCCTCGGGACGAGCGGACGCGGGTGCCAGGCAGCCGCGATCCCGCGCCCTGCGCATCGGGTTCTCGCTCACCGTGCTGGCCTTCGCGATGCACCTCGTGGCCACCGTGCTGCGCGGGATCGGCGCCGAGCGCGTGCCGTGGGCGAACATGTACGAGTTCGCGCTGACCGCGACCTGCGCGATCGTGCTCATCTTCCTGCTCGTGCAGTTCTTCGTCGACCTGCGCTTCCTGGGCGCGCTGATCACCGGCCTCACGGTCCTGTTCCTCGGACTCACCAAGATCAACTTCTACGTCGCGATCGTGCCGCTGCAGCCCGCGCTCGACTCCTACTGGCTGGTCATCCACATCCTCGTCGCGGTGCTCGCGGTCGGCTTCCTGACGCTCTCGTTCGGCCTGTCCGTGCTGCAGCTCATGCAGTCGCGGCGCGAGGCGCGGATCGCCGCGGGCGAGCCCGGCGGCCTGGATTTCCTGGTGAGCTTCCCGCGCGCGGTGCGGCTGGAGGATCTCGCCTACCGGCTGGCCATCATCGGCTTCGTGTTCTGGACGTTCACGCTGATCGCGGGGTCGATCTGGGCGGAGCGGGCGTGGAGCCGCTACTGGGGCTGGGATACGAAGGAGGTCTGGACCTTCGTGATCTGGGTGCTCTACGCCGGCTTCATCCACGCGCGCGCGACGCGCGGCTGGCGCGGCACCCGATCGGCGTGGCTCAACGTCATCGCCTACACCGCGGTCATCTTCAACTTCACCATCGTCAACGTCTTCTTCAAGGGTCTGCACGCCTACTCCGGGCTGTGATCCCGCCGGGCGGGCCGTCTCGATCGCTTGCCTCCGCAGATCTTATTGTCTACGCTTGTTGACACCGCGGTGGCGAGGGTGCCGTCGCGGAGAGCGGAGGCGATGATGACGGATGCGGCCGAGAGCGAGAGCGGGTACGAGCGCCTGTTCGTGAGGCGCATGCCGAGCTGCGCGGGCGACTTCGACAACGAGGGCGAGCAGGCCGGACTCGAGCTGCCGGAGAATCTGGGAGAGGGGCACTGGCTGGTGCCTCCCGGGCTGATCCCCGAGAGCCGGATCAACATGACCCACATCTGGGTGCACGAGACCGACGAGCCGCGCCACTGGGTGAACCCCCACGTGCACGACTACGACGAGGTGCTGATCTGGACCGGCGGCGATCCCGACCATCCCGAGGATCTCGGGGCCGAGATCTACATGGACATCGAGGGCGAGCGCCACATCATCACGACGTCGGGCTCGGTGTATATCCCGGCCGGGGTGGTGCACTGCTCCCTCGGGTTCACCCGCGTGGACCGGCCGTTCCGCTTCAGCGCCCTGTCGCTCTCGCCGGACTACCGCTCGCGGGCCGAGGGCTGAGCCGCAGGCCTACTGCAGCACCTCGACGATCTCCGCGGGCTCGATGAGCCGGCCGGTGTAGAAGGGCGTCTCCGCGCTGACGTAGCGGCGCGCATCCACGGCGCGCAGATCCCGCATCATGTCGACCAGCTCGGTGAGCTCGTCGGACTCCATCGGCAGCAGCCACTCGTAGTCGCCGAGCGCGAACGCGGCGACCGTGTTGGCCACGACGCCGGTGTGAGCCGCCCCCGCCCGGCCGTGCTCCGCGAGCATGCGGGCGCGGTCGGCGGGATCGATGAGGTACCAGTCGGTGGAGCGCACGAACGGGTACACGGCGAGCCACTGCCGGGCGGGCTCGCCCCGCATGAAGCCCGGTACGTGGCTGCGGTTGAACTCGGCGTCGCGGTGCACCCCCATGGCGCCCCAGGTGCGGATGAGCGGCCTCAGCAGGCTGGAACGGCGCAGCTCGCGCAGAGCCCACTGCAGATCCTCCGCGGCGGCACCGTGCAGCCAGACCATCAGGTCGGCGTCCGACCGCATGCCGCTCACGTCGTACCAGCCGCGCAGGGTGACGCCCTCGTTCTCGATCAGCTCCGTCACGTCCTCGAGCTCCCGCACGGAGCCCGGCACGTCGCGGCCGTCGATGACGAGCGGGTGCGAGGAGCTGAGGCGGAACACCGCGAACAGCGCGAACGCCCCGGGTGCGGCCCCCGTGCCGAGGGTCTCGGCCTCGGCATCGGACGGTTCGGACTCGAATCGGGCATCGGCGGGATCGAGAGTGCTCATGCTCTCATGGTGCTCCGTCTCCGCGGCCCGCGCAAGCGTGTCCGGCATCCCGGTGCGACTCGGCTCATATCATGCGCATACGCGAATCGGGCGATGTGTATTGACGTGTCGCGCGATCGGGTGCACACTTACGTAAGTGCGAATCGCGTATCGTTGCCGCCGACGCCGAGATTCGAAACCTACTCTGAATGGACTTTCAGGCAGTAGGGGAGCTGGCTGACGTCCCTGAGGGAGTCAGTGATGGAGTTGTTCAAGTTACATCTCGAAGAGTGCGGCACGACGACGGCGTCTCCGGACGCGGCGGCCACCACGGTCGCCGAGAGCAGCACTCCCGAGCGGTTGGAAGCGGTCGTCGAGACGCTCATCGCCCCCGGCAGCGTCTCGCTGCTCATCGGCGAGGCGGGCACCGGCAAGAACCGCCTCGTGCAGGAGGCCGCGACGGCGCTGTCGGAGCGCCTCGGCGAGCGGGTCGCGATGATCTCGCTGATCCCGCCCGCGGATCCGGTCACCGGGATCGCGGCCCACTTCGGCCGTCGCTTCCCCGCGGCGGTCGCCGAGCGGAGCTCGCCCGACGGTCGCGGCCGCTTCTCGATGGAGGAGCCGGCGGCGGTCGGGGCGCGTCTCATCGAGGCCATCGAGCGCGAGGCCGAGCACGGCACGCCGCTGATCGTCGCCCAGGGGATCGACCAGTACTCGACCGAGGCGACGCTCATGCTCGACCGGCTCGTGCGGTCGCGCCAGAGCCGGATCGTGGGCACCGCGCGCCGACTGAGCGGCGCGGCCGCCCACGTGGCGCGCGATCCGAGGGTGCACAAGATCACGGTGCCGCCCTTGACGGTCGAGGAGAGCCGGCGGTTCGTCGAGCGCCTCCTCGGCGCGGAGCACGTCGAGCTGCAGACGCTCAGGCGCTGGTACCGGGTGACCGAGGGCAACTCGCTGTCGATCATGCTGCTCGTGCTCGCGCTCGATCGCCAGGGGCTGATCGGCAGGCACCGCGGAGTGGTCTACGAGCTGCCGGGGGCCGAGACGGTGCCCTCCGAGTTCGGAGACTTCCTGCGCGAGACCTGCTCGCCCGAGGAGCTGCGCACGCTCGAGCTCGTCGCCCACGTGGAGCCCATGTTCGAGAACACCTTCGTCGAACTGCTCGATCCCGAGCACGTCGCGACGCTGCAGGACCGCGGGATCCTCGCAGTGGGGTCCGCCCCCAACGGCCGGTTCACGCTCAGCCTGCGTCACCAGATGCTGACGGCCGCGGTGCGGGAGCAGATGTCGCCCTCGCGGGTCGTGGAGGTGAGCGATCAGCTGTTCGACGCGCTCCAGAAGGAGCTCGCCGACGGGGCTCCCTATCGCGCGCCCAGCCTGCTGCTCCGCGCGGTGGAGATGGGACTCGACGCGCATCGCAACCTCCCGATCGCCTGGCTCTCGGAGGCCCTCGACGGGCTGCGCGGCGACTCCGATCCGCGTCTGCGCCTGCGGGTCGCGCTGGCCCTCGCCTCCCACCCCGATGCCTCCACCTCCCAGCTGGCGAAGGCGTCGCTGCAGGCGGCGCAGATCGCGCGGCTGACGGGCGACCGGCCCCGGCTCGACGAGGCGCTCGCCCACGTGCGCGAGGCCATCGGGCGGCTCCGCAGGTCGGCCACCACACCCTCGGAGGAGCGCGTGCGCCTGCAGCTCGCACTTGTGGAGCACTGCGTCATGGACCGGGAGGACGCCGTCGAGGCCGCGGCCATCCTCGACGAGCTGGATCGCGAGTTCGGGGAGTCCCGCGGAGCCGTGCGGGAGTCGATCCGCAGCGCCCGCGTGGTGCTGCTCGGCAGCACCGGGCATCTGCGCGAGGCGACGGAGCTGGCACCGGAGCCCGAGGAGCTGGACAGCATGCCGATCGAGTGGGAGCGGACGCGGGCCCGGGCCGTATCCTCGCTGATCCTGAGTCAGCAGGGGCGGTACGAGTCGGCGATCCGGCTCGCGGACCACGCCGCCTCGATCGCCTCCATCGGCGAGCAGCAGCTCGACAACGCGAAACTGCTCCGGTTCTGCAGCTTCGTCGGGTCCTGGTCGTGCGGCTCCATCGAGGAGGCGCGGCACACCTTCGGGGAGCTCTCGGAGGCCTCGTTCTCGGACCTCCACTTCTCGGGACTGGTCGAGGCGTGCGCGGTGCTGATCAGCCTCGCGGACGGCAAGTGGCGGCTCGCGGTGCAGCGCGCGGAGCGCCTGAAGGCCCGCCTCGCGGTCGACGACCGCTACGGCCTCGCGGGTCTGGCGAGCGCGGCGCTGGCGCTGGCGCTCGCCGCGCTGGGCGAGAAGGAGGCGAGCCGCCGCGCGATCCGGCTGGCCGAGGCCCGGCAGTTCGGGATCTCGCAGGTGATCGCGGGGTACGTGCGACTGATGACGGTGCGAGCGCGCCAGTGGAACGCCGAGGAGGGCACCGCCGCCCTCGGCCTGCGGCTCGCCGCCTGGGCGCGCGCGGAGCATCTCGACGCGATCGAGCTGCAGGCGCTGCATATCCTGGCGGTGGAGGCCCCCGACGAGGCCGCCATCTACCGGGCCCGCATCCAGACGCTCGCGGGCCGGGTGGAGCTGCCCATCTCGGCGGTGCTGCTCGCCCACTGCGAGGAGCTGTTCGACGGGCAGTCCGCGTGGGACACGCCGCCGGCGCGGACGCTGACGGAGTTCGGCATCTGGATGCCGCTGCCGCTCACCGAGGCACTGTCGGCGCGGGAGCGCGAGATCGCGATGTTCGCGGCGCTCGGATACTCGAGCCGCTGGATCGCCGAGCAGTTCCACCTCTCCGTGCGCACCGTCGACACCCACCTGCGTCACGTCTTCACCAAGCTGCACGTGAGCGGGCGCGACGAGCTCCGCCAGTGGTTCCGGCGCGAGCACGGCCCGAGGTGACGCCGCCGAATACGTAGCGGAGCAGCCGGACGCCCCCGTCGCACGACGGGGGCGTCCGCGTTTCCCCGCAATGCTCATATGGGCTGCGTAGCGCTTGCGTATCCTTGCGCGGGCGCGTCCGCCCGCTTCCTAGCATGACGACACATACGACGATGGTAGGACTGCTCAGGGGAGTCGGCATGCTGGTTGAGGTAGGGTCCGAGACGTTCACGGGGCCGATCGCGGTGTCGCCCCGGTGCACGCCGACGCTCGAGCGTCGGCGTCGCTGGGAGCGACGTTTCCGCTGGTGCCTGAGGCTCTCGGACATGACGGTGATCCTCTTCGCCGTGGGCGCCGCCGCGCTGCTGCAGCTGATCATCGCCGGCGTCGGCAGCACGACCCTCCTCGCCGGCGCGATGCTCGCGACGCTGTGGTTCCTGCTGCTCTCCGGCATGCGCAGCAGGGATATGCAATGCCTCGGATCGGGAACCACCGAGTACCAGCGCGTGGCCAACGCCACGGGGCTGGCCTTCGGCGCGATCGCGATCTGGGTGCTGGTGCTCGACTGGAGCGGCGACCGGGTCCTCATCTTCGCGGCGCTCCCGATCGGTCTCGTCGCCCTGCTGATCTCGCGCTGGCGCTGGCGCCGCTGGCTGCGCGACCGCCGCGCCTCGGGCCACTACGCCTCCCGCACCCTGGTGGCGGGGGACCGCGCCGACGTCGAGTACGTGATCCGCACGCTGCAGGCGAAGGAGAACGGATTCCACGTGGTGGGCGCGGCGCTGCTCGGCACCGACCGAGCCCCGGTGATCGTCGGCGATCGCCGGTATCCGGTGCGCGGATCGCTCGAGCGTGTGGCCGACATCGCCGCGAGGATCGGCGCCGACACGATCGTCGTCGCCAGCCGGCCGGAGAACGACTCGTCCTTCGTGCGCGAGCTCAGCTGGCAGCTCGAGGGCACGGCGGCGAACCTGGTGCTCTCCAACCAGCTCACCGACGTGGTCGGGCCCCGCATCTCGTTCCGTCCGGTGGAGGGGCTGCCGATGCTGCAGATCCGGATCCCCTCCTACGAGGGCGGCTACTACCTCCTGAAGCGCGGGCTCGACATCACCGTCGCGGCGCTGGCGCTCGCGTGCATCGCGCTGATCACCCCCGTCCTCGCGCTGGCGATCAAGCTGGACTCTCCCGGCCCCGTGTTCTTCGCGCAGCAGCGGGTGGGCCGCGACGGCCGGCTGTTCAAGATGTACAAGTTCCGCACGATGGTGGTCGACGCCGAGCAGCGGCTCGCCGAGCTGCAGCAGCAGAACGAGGGCGCCGGGCTGCTGTTCAAGATGCGCCGGGATCCCCGGGTCACCCGGGTGGGCGCGGTGCTGCGCAAGCTCTCGATCGACGAGCTGCCGCAGTTCTGGAACGTGCTGCTCGGCGACATGAGCGTGGTCGGCCCCCGGCCGCCGCTGCCGAACGAGGTGACCGCCTACGACGGCAGGATCGTGCGCAGGCTCTACGTGAAGCCCGGCATCACCGGCCCGTGGCAGGTGAGCGGGCGCAGCGACCTCTCCTGGGACGAGAGCGTGCGGCTCGATCTCAGCTACGTCGAGAACTGGTCGCTCATGAGCGACCTGCAGATCATGTGGCGCACCGCCCGCGTCATGGTGCAGCGGGAAGGAGCGTACTAGACGTGTCCCGGTCGAAGCCGCGTCTCCGCCGCCCCCGGCGGCGCACCACGATGGATCCGGCGGCAGGGGTCCGCAGCCGCGCGTAGCGTGCGGGCCCCGTGAGCCGTCTACCCGCCCCCGTATCCTCCGATTCGCCGAACTCCCCTGAAACTGCGGGCGGGTCGGGGGGTACGGGCCCAGGCCTCCCGGAGGTTACGTAGTTCCCGCCGATGCGATCGCACGCCTCTCGAACCTACGCTGACGGCACGCGCATCGTTTCGCGGTCAACGTCGACGAAGGGGAGAGGCATGAGGCGCATCGGCTACGCGGCGGGAGCCTTCGATCTGTTCCACGTCGGGCACCTCAATCTGCTGCGGCACGCGCGGCAGCAGTGCGACTACCTCATCGCGGGGGTGGTGAGCGACGAGATGCTGCGGGCGGTCAAGGGGAGCGAGACGGTGATCCCGACCGCCGAGCGCGCGGAGATCGTGCGGCACATCGACTTCGTCGACGAGGTCTACGTGGAGCGGGTGCCCGACAAGCTGGAGGTCTGGGAAGAGGTGCGCTTCACCCACTTCTTCAAGGGCGACGACTGGCGCGGCACCGAGAAGGGCAGGCAGCTCGAGCGCCGATTCGCCCGCGTGGGCGTGGAGATCGTCTACTTCCCCTACACGGCCCACACCTCGAGCACGGCGCTGCGTCGCGCCCTCGAACTGCTGGAACCGGCGGCTCAGCGGCGGAGCGCGCAGGCCGTGGTCTAAGCGATCGGAGAGCGGAGCGAGGGGTCCGCTGTCATCGCCCGACTCTATCTCGCCTCGGCGCCCACGCGATCACCAGGCCCAGAAGCCTGGCCCGTTGCGCGACCGCCTCGGCGTCAATCGAAGCCGTCGCACCGCTTCATTCGCTGACGCCCGAGAGCATCGGGTACGCGAGACTCCCTGCTCCCACGATGCTGCTATTGCCACTTCCGAAGAGGGCCTTGCACTGTGTCCTCGAGACTATTGCAACTGGGACATGGATTTCATTGCTTTTCTTATGTGAAATATAAGAATAGAGAGTGGTCAATGTACGCTAATCACATGAATAAAGGGACCTTGCTTCGGCGGTTCATTGACGCGATTGTTGAAGAAGGCGCTGAGCATGGCAGGTACACCGTTGTTCGCGTTGCTCTCAGTGCGCCCGACACTGCCCTGATCGTCTACCGATGGGGCGCGCCCGACATGCTCTTCGGCAGAATCTACCGCCAACAAGACCTATATGAAATCTTCTCCGATGACGCAACCACAGCTGAAGAGTATGCGCAGGAGGTCGTTACTCATGACTTCGAGCCGCCCCCAGGAGCGGGCATCATTCTCGGTCTCGCCTGGGAGGCCAGCCTCGGACTCGGCGGACAGCCCGTGCATTGGTGTGACGTAACGGGAGATCTGATGTCGCTCCACCCGACTCTGATCTTTTCCTCTCCGGAGAACGTCGATCGACCAGTAGCTCGAAGCTCGGCTTGACGACCTTCGCGGCATTGATGGCACTGCTCTTTGTTTTCCTACCCGTGTCGGCAGCAGAGGCGGCCGCCCCGAAGTCCGCGGTCGTTGCGAGCTGGAAGAACGGAACAAAAAACCAAGATTCTCCTCCGCAAAGGGACCTATAGCAAGACATCCGGGAAAGGCTTCGGATGGGCCAAGATCAAGACCCGGCACGGAATCAAGAAGGACAGCACGGTCAAGCATCCGACGAAGTCCCCCTATGGCGCGATCTGGAAGGGCCGTCCTCAGACGAAAGCAGAGTACACCGCCTATGCGGACAATGTGAGGAAGATCGATGGCAAATGGATCGTGGTGGAGGAAACTCCCGTCAGGACGGTGGTCGAGTTCAAACACGTATCAAGCCATCTCAAGGTGAAACTGAACAACGCTCCGGGTGTTCTGACCACATACCGCATCAATCCGAATCGAGCCTTGAAGTGTCCGTCGTGGGTGGATTCAGCCTTCCTCCCCTCCAACAACGGAGTGGTAGGCGCCATGTCCCCTCGCTACGACGGCGCGACGACATACTCTTCTTCATACACTCCACGGCGTATCGGACAAGTGTTGAACTGATTCAGCACCGATACGAGCAGCACGAGCTGAGCCGCGTCGCCTCTCCTTCCTCGCTGTCCGTATCAATCTCCTCGGCGAGCATCGAGAGGATCAGGAGGAGACCGGTCTACCGGATAGTTGGTGGACCGGATCGGTTCTCTCGTCAGAGACGTCAGGGGAGCTCGGAGCCGGGCGCGCGCGTCGCCGCGTACTCGTGCAGGGTGCCGGCGCGGAACGCGTCCTGCACGCGGGCCAGTTCCTCCCGGTCCGGGATGACGATGGACTGGCCGTCGGCCGACTCGCCCGTGCCGAGGGTCGGGCTCGTGAAGAATCGGATGTCGTCGCTGCGCACGTCGCGCATGCCGAAGCCGAGCCCCGTGACCGCCGCGAGGTCGAAGCCGTCGTCGAGGATCAGGTAGGGTTTCAGCGCCTCGAAGGTGTTGATCAGCTTGCCCGGGTCGCCCAGCGTCTCCCGGCTGAGGACGGTGCTCGCGAGCCCCTTCATGTAGGCCTGCTGGTTGCGGGCGCGCTGGTAGTCGCCGTCGGAGAAGGCGTAGCGCTCGCGCACGAAGCCGAGCGCCTCATCGCCGCCGAGGGTGATCCGGCCCGCCTCGAACGTGACGCCGTGCATCGAGGTGAACGCCTGGTCGTTGGTGACGGTGACACCGCCGACGGCATCGGTGAGACCCTTGAACGACTCGAAGTCGACCAGGGCGACGTGGTCGATGCGGGCGCCGATGAAGTTCTCGATGGTGTTCACCGCGAGCGGCAGTCCGCCGTACGACATGGCCGCGTTGATCTTCGCCTCGCCGTAACCCTGGATCTCCACCCAGTTGTCGCGCATGATCGACATCACCGTGACGTGCTCGCCGTCGGGGGCGACCTGCGCGACCATGATCGAGTCGCTGCGGAAGCCGGTCATGTCCGCGGCGTCGAGCGACGTGTCCGTGGCCTCCCGGGAGTCGGAGCCGAGCAGCAGGATGTTCACGGGAGCGCCGCCGGCGCTGTCGGGCTGCGGGGCGACCGGATCGGGCCGCGGCAGGGACGGGTCCTGCTCGATGCTGACCCGCTGGATCTCGTTGAACGAGTTCGCGAGGATGGCGTAGCCGATGCCCGCCGCGACACCGAGCAGGACGATGAGGGAGCCGAGCACGATCAGCGTGTTGCGCAGCCCCCTGCGCCTGCGTTTCGGAGCCGCGCCGGTGCGCTGCGTCGGGGTGGTGCGATGATCGGTCACGACGGCCTCCTGACTGCGTTCCGCGGATTCACCCGCCGACGACGGGGAAGCTGCCGGCCGGCGTCTCGCCCTCGTCGTAGACGGTGGCGGGGGAGCCGATGATCTTCGCGTCGGGCGTGCCGACGACCCGGCGGTCCTTGTCGGGGTAGTCGAACCGCGACAGCACCCATCGCATCGCCTCGAGCCGGGCGCGCTTCTTGTCGTTCGATTTCACGACGGTCCAGGGCGCGTGGGGCGTGTCGGTGTAGAAGAACATCGCCTCCTTCGCCTCCGTGTACGCGTTCCACTTGTCGAGCGAGGCGAGATCCGTGGGAGAGAGCTTCCACTGCTTCACCTCGTCGTGGGATCGGGCCACGAAGCGGGAGTGCTGCTCCGCCTTGCCCACCGAGAACCAGAACTTGATGAGGTGCACGCCGGAGTTGACGAGCATGCGCTCGAACTCGGGGGCCGAGCGGGTGAACTCCAGGTACTGCTGCGGCGTGCAGTAGCCCATGACGCGCTCCACGCCGGCCCGGTTGTACCAGGAGCGGTCGAAGAGCACGATCTCCCCGGCGCTCGGCAGGTGCGCCGCGTAGCGCTGGAAGTACCACTGCGAGCGCTCGCGCTCGGTGGGGATCTCGAGGGCCACCACGCGCGCGCCGCGCGGGTTCATGTGCTCGGTGAAGCGCTTGATCGCGCCGCCCTTTCCCGCGGCGTCGCGGCCCTCGAAGAGGATCACGACCTTCTGACCGGTCTCCTTGACCCACGCCTGCAGTTTGAGCAGCTCGATCTGCAGCTTGCGCTTGTCGCGCTCGTAGGCCGCGCGCGAGATCTTGGTGTCGTAGGGGTGGCCCTGCCGCCAGGGGGCGTCCGGATCGTCGTCCTTGGGCAGCTTCCTGCCCTTGCGGCGCAACTCCGCGATCTCGTCGATCTCGGGGGTCACGTCGATCTGGCCGGGGGAGGCGAGCTCGAACTCGTCGTCGCCGGCGGTATCGGCGCCGTCGATGCCGGTGGTGGTGTCGATGCCGGTGGTGTCGTCGGAGCTGGCCATGCGATTCCTTCGTTCGGAGCTCTGCGGGGTGCGGGTCAGCGCACGAGGCGCGCGATCGCTGCGGAGGCCTCGTGCAGCTTCTCCGCCGCCACGGCCCCGCCGGCGGCGGCGGCCGGGGCGACGCAGTGCCGCCGGTGGTCGTCGAGCAGGGCGAGCGCCACGCGCTCCAGCGCCTTCGTGGCGGCGGAGACCTGGGTGAGGATGTCGATGCAGTACTCGTCGTTCTCGACCATGCGGTGCACGCCGCGCACCTGGCCCTCGGCACGCCGCAGCCGCTTCAGCAGCTCGTCCTTGTGCTCGATGTAGCCGTGCGCGTGATGCTCGCAGGCCTCGCCCGTCGCTTCGCTCATGGCAGCACCTTACACGGGGTCACGGGGAGTTCCCGCGCGGCGATCCCGCAGCAGCCCGGCGACGCCCCCGGCCACCAGCACCAGGACCGCCAGCCAGATGGCGCCGTAGATGACGAGCTCCTCCGCGCCGATCCGTTCGCCGTTGAGCAGCGAGGCGACCATCAGCAGGGCTGGCTCCAGATAGCTCAGCAGTCCGAACAGGCTCATCGTGAGCAGCCTCGACGCCGCGAGGTAGAGCACCAGCGCGACGCCCGAGCACAGGGCGAAGACGGGCCCCAGCCACCACAGCGAGGGGTTCGCGGCGAGTGAGGATCCGCGTCCGATCTCGACCACGAGCAGCACGGCGGCGATCGGGGCGAGCACCAGGAACTCCCAGAACATGCCCCCGAGATGGCCGGTGCCGAGCGCTCGCCGCAGCACGAAGTACGCGGGGTACCCGAGCGCGACGAGCAGCGTCTCCCACGAGACGCCGCCGACGCGCACGAGCTCGAAGACCACGCCCACGGCGGCGATCCCGGCCGCCAGCCACTGCCACCACACCAGCCGGTCGCGGTAGAGGAGGCGGCCGATCACCACCAGCACGAGCGGCAGCAGGAAGTAGCCCAGCGCGACCTGCAGGCCGCGGCCGTGCAGCGGGGCCCAGCTGAACACCCACAGCTGCGCGGCGACGAGCAGCCCGCACACGAGGATCCCGAGCAGCAGGATCGGCCTGCGCCGGATGCGGTGCGCGATCTCGACGACGACGCGCCACTGCCGCAGCCCGATGAGCGCGAGGGCGATGATCGGGATCGTGACGAGATTGCGGATCCCCCAGATGGACTCCGCCGAGGCGGGTGCCAGCAGGGGCGTGATGAAGTAGATGCCCCCGAACGCGAGCGACGATCCGACGGAGGCGAGGAGACCGCTCGCCCCGGGGCTGAGCGGCCGGGCCAATCTCAGAGGTCGATCGCGCCGATGACCTCGCCGTACGGCGTCTCGCCGATCGGCTTGAACCCGATGTGCAGGAAGAACTCCTCCGGCCCCTCCTCGCCCCGCTCCCAGAGCACGGTGAGACGGTCGAGGCCCCGCTGACGCGCCTCCTCGATGAGGGCGTTCACCGCGAAGGTGCCGACGCCCCGGCCCTGCGCGTCGGCGTCGACGTTGATGCGCCACAGCGCCGCGCGGAACTCCTCCTGCGGCGCCTCGGGGTCGAAGTTGCCGTGGACGAAGCCGACCACCCGG
Organism: Leucobacter sp.; assembly: GCF_053528595.1. Taxonomy (NCBI): domain Bacteria; kingdom Bacillati; phylum Actinomycetota; class Actinomycetes; order Micrococcales; family Microbacteriaceae; genus Leucobacter; species Leucobacter sp. The sequence continues at coordinate 76,582 of NZ_JAIVPF010000024.1, forward strand.
TCGTCGTCGAGCACGACGCGCTGCCACGCGGTGTGCGGCCGGATGACCGCGGCGGCGGCGGCGTAGGAGACCGGGGTGATGAACTGCTCCTGGCCGGGCTTCAGGCCGAGCGTGTTCACGGCGACGATGGTGGCGGCGGAAAGTTCTTCGAGTCTCAGAGCGCTCATGCCACCAGGCTAGCGTGAGAACCCGGGCGGGCAAAGGCGCGTCTTCCGAGAGCGGCGGGCGCGTCCCGGGCCGGGCCTCCCCGCGACGACCGGCCCTCGTCGGGATGCGCCGGCGCACGTCGGAACGCGCAGCGGCGGCGCGGGATCCGGTCCCCGGCGGTCGCGGATCGCGGTCCCCGCGCCTTCCGCGCCCGGGGTATGCGTAGTGGTTGCGTAAAACGACCCGCCACGGGATCGGGGCTTCCTACGCTGAGTGCATCCCCGAAACCGGTGCGCAGCCTGCCGTCCCCGGATCTCCCCCGGATCCCGTCCCCGCGGCAGGCTGCGGCACCTATCTACGCGCTCAGCTCGGCGGCGCTCGCCGCCAGATCGACGGCGTTCGGAGCCGTCCGGGAAGCCGGCCGCATCTCATGCGCACCCGCCAGGGCGGCGCCGACCGCTGCGGCGCTCGAGTCCTCCGGCAGCACCTGCACGCGGCGGCTCAGATCGAGCCGGGCGAGGAACGGCGACTCCGCCGACCAGCGCTCGAGAGTGTCGCGCAGCCCGTCGAAGAGGCGCGCCCCGAGCAGTCGCAGTCCGCCGCCGATGACCACGGTGCCCGGATCGAGGGTGAGCACGAGCACGCGCACGCTGGCGGCCGCGCCCCGCACGAGGTGGTCGAACGCCGCACGGGCCTCCTCGTCCCCGGCATCGGCTGCCGCGAGCAGGGTGTGCCCCGGGTGCTCGCCGCCCGCCGGCCAGGAGGATCGGAGGGCCGATCCGCTGGCCACCGTCTCCAGGCAGCCGCGCTGCCCGCAGGGGCAGGGCCGCGCGAGCGGGTCGACCGGGAGGTGCCCGATCTCTCCCGCCACGCCGTGCGCGCCGCGCAGCGGCCGGCCGTCGACCACGTATCCGGCCGCGAGCCCGGTGCCGAGATTGAGGTAGGCGACGGTGCCGGAGAGGCCCATGAGATGCGCCGCCCCCATCGCGGCCGCCGTGACGTCGTTGTCGATGCCCACCGGCAGGCCGGTGCGCTCGCCCAGCCGTGCGGTGAGCGGCAGCAGCTCGATGCCGAGGTTGTAGGCGTTGCGCACCTCGCCGCGATCCCGATCCACCTGACCGGGGATGCCCACCCCGATCGAGACGAACTCGTCGACCCGGCGGTCGGTGCGGCGCGCCAGCTCCGCGACGGCCTGCTCGGCGGTGCGCAGCACCCCCTCGGCGCCCTGCTCCGACGGCAGACGGATGCTCGCCACGACGGTGCCCGCGTCGTCGAGCGCCACGGCCTCGGTCTTGGAGCCGCCGATGTCCATGCCGATGTGCAGGGGGACGCTCATCGGGAGCCCTCCTCGATCAGGCCGAGCAGGGCCGCGCCGGCGAGCGCCGAGGAGCCGTAGCACGCGAGATCGGCGTATCCCTCGGTGGAGGGATCGGCGCCGGGCCAGCCCATCTCGACGGTGAGCACCGCCCGTCCGGCCTCGCGCAGCGCGTCGATGCCGTCGCGCGCGAACTCGTGCCGGTGCAGATCCCGGCCGACGACGATCGCGGCGCCCGCGGGAAGGTGCCAGGGCATGGTGCTGCCGTCGTCGACCGTGCGGCGGGGGCGCCGCTCGAAGGCGGCCGCGATCGCGCGCTGGTGGGACAGGGGATGCTCGGCCGCGGCGAAGGGTCCCCAGGGCGCGGTGCCGACCGCCATGTTCGCCTCGGTCTCGACCCGGATCACACACGCGCCGGGGTGGTCGCGCAGCCAGGTGCGCGCGGCGTCGACGCCGTCGAAACCGGCGGCGACCCGCGCCACCTCCTCCGGGGCGGGCTCGGCGAGCGCGGGATCCGTCGTGCCGGGCGCACCCGGTGCGTCCGAGCTGGCGGCCGCGCCGGCAGTCGCGAGCGCGCGCACGCGATCCGCGGCCTCTCGCACGCGCTCCTCGGCGAGCCTGCCCGCTCGCACGGCCGCGAGCAGGTGGTCCTCGATCCCGCGCAGCTGCTCGGGAGTGGTGTCGGTGCCGATGCACAGCAGGTCGCAACCGGCCGCCAGCGCGCGCACGGCGGCCTCCGGGATGCCGATCCCGCCGCTCGCCCCGCGCATATCGAGCGCATCGGACACGATCGCGCCCGTGAAGCCGAGCTCCTCGCGCAGCACGCCCTGCAGGATCCTGCGGCTGAAGGTGGCCGGACCGGTCGGGTCGACCTGCGGCAGGAGGATGTGGGAGCTCATCACCGCGTGCGCGCCGGCCTCGACGGCCGCGCGGAAGGGCGGCAGATCGCGGCGAGCGATGAGCTCGGGCGGGGCATCGACCACCGGCAGCGCGAGATGGGAGTCCTGGGCCGTCGCCCCGTGCCCCGGGAAGTGCTTGGGGCAGGCGATCGCGCCCGAGCGCTGCAGCCCCCGCACCCACGCGGCGACGTGCCGCGCGACGAGCTCGGGATCGGCGCCGAAGCTGCGGGTGCCGATGACCGGGTTGCGGGGGTCGCTGTTGACGTCGGCGTCGGGCGCGAGCGCGAGATTGAAGCCGCACGCCAGGATGTCGTGCCCGACGCGGAAGCCGACCTCCTCCGTATATATGAGGTCGTCGATGCGGCCGAGCACCGCGGCGCCGGGGTACGGCGCGCCCTCGAGGTAGTGCAGCCGGGTGACCTCGCCGCCCTCCTCGTCGACGGCGATGATCGCGCCGGGCGCGGCCGCGCGCAGCTCGGCGCCGAGCGCCGCGAGCTGCGCGCGATCCCGCACGTTGCCGCCGTACACGCAGACCGCCGGCAGCCCGTCGTCCAGGGCCTCGAGCAGCCACGCGGGCGCCGTGAACCCGGTGAAACCGGGCATGAGCGTCGCGCGCACGGCGCGGGCGAGGGATCCCGCGCTCATCCCTTCACCGCTCCGCTGACCATGCCGCTCGTCATGCGGCCCTGCACGAACACGAAGAAGACGATCACCGGGATCGCGACGAGCGTCGACGCCGCCATGACCTCGCCCCAGTCGATCGCGCGATTCGCCGACTGCTGGATGAAGCCCCGCAACCACAGCGGCAGCGTCTGGCCTTCGGCGTCGAGCAGCACCAGCGCGACGGTGAACTCGTTCCAGGCCTGGAGGAAGGCGTAGACGCCGCTCGCGATGAGGCCCGGGGCGAGCAGCGGGAACGTGATGCGCATGAACGCCTGGGTGCGGCTGAGGCCGTCGACCATCGCGGCCTCCTCCAGGTCGGCCGGCACGCCGGCGACGAAGCCGCGCAGCATCCAGATCGTGAAGGGCACGACGGCCGCGATGTAGACGATGCTCACGCCGATGACGGTGTTGAGCAGCCCGAGCGACCCCATGAGCTTGTACTGCGCGATGAACATGCCCTCGGCGGGGAGCATCTGGATGAAGAGCACCGCGAGCACGAAGCTGCGGCGGCCCTTGAAGCGGAATCGGCTGAGCGCGAGCGCTGCGAAGAACGCGAACACGATGCAGACGAGCACCGTGATGACCGCGATCGTGAGGCTCATCCCCAGGGCGCGCAGGAAGCTCCCGTCCGAGAACACCGACTCGAAGTTCTTGAAGGATCCGCCGAACGGCAGCAGCGTGGGCGTGCGCCGCTCGAGCACCACGGTCGGCAGCAGGGACGAGTTCACCATCCAGTAGACCGGGAACACCCAGATCAGGGCGAACACGAGGCCGAGCGCGCCGAGCAGCGCGCGGGTGACGCGCTTCGGGCGCGCGCGTCCGCGCCGGCGCACGACGGCGATGGGGGCGGTCGTGCTCGCGGTATCCGAACGGCTCATCGCTGCTCATCCTCCTTCAGCAGGTTGCGGACGTAGGCCCAGCTCAGCGCGATCGTGAGCAGCAGTACGAAGATGGACATCGCGCTCGCCATCGCGAAGTCGCTCGAGCCGACGCCGAGCTGATAGATGTAGGTGCCGAGCACGTCGGTCTGGCTGGCGATGGAACCGCGATCCTGGAGCAGCTTGATCTGCGTGAACACCCGCAGATCCCAGATGATCTGCAGCAGCATGACGATGCCGAGCACCGGCTTGACGATCGGCAGGATGATGAGCCGGAAGCGCTGCCACGGGCCCGCGCCGTCCATCTGCGCCGCCTCGAGCACCTCGCCCGGCACCTGGGTGAGCCCGGCGTAGACCGAGAAGGCGACGAACGGCACGCTCATCCAGACCACGATCACGAGGGCGACGAGGAAGAAGGTCAGCGGGTTCTGCAGCCAGTTGAAGCCGTTGAAGGGGAGGCCGAGGCCGGTGAGGGCCCAGTTCACGAGGCCCCGGTTCCAGTCGAACATCCAGTTCCAGATGGTCATGGCCGCGACGACCGGGGTGGCCCACGCGAGCAGCAGGGAGATCTGGAGCACGATGCGGATCACCGTGGACACCGCCTGCATCAGCAGCGCGAAGCCGACCCCGACGATCATGGTCACCGCGGCGGTGACGAGGCAGAAGACGACGGAGCGGGCGACCACGAGCCACGTGGTGCTGGATCCGAAGAGCGCGATGTAGTTCTCGAACCAGATCCACTCCGGGGGCTGGCCGAACTGCTGCGCGAGCCCGAAGTGCTGCATCGAGGTGATCAGCTGCCAGACGATCGGGTATCCGAGCGCCAGCAGCACGATGAGGGTCGCCGGCAGCAGCAGCGCGTAGGGGGTGATGCGCAGCCTGCGGCGCCGCTGCGGGAGCGGGGGCCGCGCGGTCGATGCGGCGGGGGTCGGCTCCGTCTGCCTCGGCGGTGCCGTGGGCGCAACGGGGGCGGTGCTCATCGCGGGCCTTTCTGTCGGGGGCGGTGCGGTGCGGTGGTGCGGGGCTGTCGCCGTTGCTGCGGAGCCTACGCCGGTCGAGCGGAGCGGCGGAGCCGCGGAGTCGAAACCCGGTTGCTCCCCCGGGTTTCGACTCGCCCCGCTCGCTCGACCGGCGTAGGCCGCGGGATGACACTGCGGGCTGCGTCTTGTCGATCTGGATCCTGCGATCCGCTTCGCGGCCGCAGGATAGCCCTGCGGGCTCCGCCCGCGGGGCTACTTCTGGTTGAGCAGGGCGTCGAGCTGGGCGTTGGTGTCCTTCGCCAGCTGCTCGAGGTCCTCGGCGTCGCGGATCTGCGCGAAGAACTCCTCCATGATGTTCTTCGCCTCGATCGAGGCCCAGCCCGGTGCGGCCGGAGTGAGCTTCGAGTTGGAGGCCGAATCGATCAGCGCGGTGGCGAACTGGTCGTCGCCGAGCGAGGAGGTGTACTCGGAGTTGGCCGGGCCGAGACCGTTCTGGCCCAGGAGGGTCTGGTACTCCTCGGAGAAGATGATGCGCATCAGATCCTTGGCGAGCTCGGGGTGCTGAGTCTGCGCCGAGATGCCGATGTTCGAGCCGCCTGCGAAGACCGGGGCGGGCTCGCCGTCATTGCCGGGCAGCGGGTAGGCCGCGAACTTGTCGTCGTTCCACTCGCGCACCGGCTCGCCATCCTCGCCCTCGACGAGGTCGCCGATCGACCAGTGGGCCCAGCCCGGTGCGAGGATGCTCGCGGCGCCGAGCTCGGTCTCGGCGTCGTCGCGGGTGTCGGAGTCGTTGACGTAGGTCCAGATCGACTCGTCCTTGGCGTCGTTCGGAGCCTTCGACGCGTTGCGGTACAGGTCCTGCAGCTGTTCGAGGCCCTTGAGCGACTCGGGGGAGTCGAGCGTGGCGACCCACTGGCCGTCGCGGTACTGGGCGATGTCCCCGCCGTTCGCGAAGATCCACGAGATGCCGTTGCGCCAGTCCTGGCCGCCCAGCCAGAAACCGGAGAAGTTCTCGATGCCGCGCGGGTTCTGCTCGGCGATCGTCTTCACCGCGGCGTTGAACTCGTCGAGGGTCTTCGGCTGCTCCACACCCGCCTCGGCGAACACGTCGCTGCGGGCGAAGACGTAGCGCGAGCCGAAGTAGTAGGGGAGGGTGTAGTTCTTATCGTCGACCGCGCCCACCTCGACGAAGGACTGCAGCAGCTGGTCGCCGCCGAGCTCGTCGTACATGTCGCTGATGTCGAGGAACGCTCCCGCGTTGGTGAAGGTCGGCGACTGGGTGTTGCCGATCTCGGTCACGTCGGGGGTGTTCTTCGCGTCCGGGAGCTTCGTGGTGAGGTTGGTGATGATGTCGCCCCAGGTCTGCTCCTCGATCTCGAGGGTGGCTCCGGTCTGCTCGGCGAACTCGGTCTTCAGGTAGTCGCGCAGCTCGTCGGGCGTATCGCCGCCGATCAGCCAGAGCGTGATCGACTCGTCGCCCGAGGAACCGCCGTTCGAGTCGCCGTCGGCCGGCGCGCTCTGAGCGCAGCCGCTGAACAGCAGTGCCGAGGCCACGACCGCAGCGGCGAGGCCGGTGAACTTCCTCTTCATGGTGTCTTCCTTTCGATGCATCTCGCGCGGGTGTCGCGCGATGCGTGGGGTGCGCTCCGACGGGTGCCGAGCGCGGGTCGGTATGGAGTTCGGGTGCGTGCTCAGGTGACGCCGAGGCGGTCCTTCAGCACGATCGCGGTGGCCCCGCGCAGGATGAGATCCTCGCCCTGCCGGCTCGCGCGCAGCACGAGGTCGTCGTGGGAGTCGGGCATGGTGCGCCGCCGCAGGATCTCGAGCGTGGCCTCGGCCAGGGTGCCGTCGATCAGTTCGACGGGGCCCGCCAACACCACCTCGGCCAGGTTGAGCACGCCGACCACGGGGGCGAGCACGATGCCGAGGCGCCGGCCGGCCTCGCGCAGCACCTGCTCGCGCTCGTCCGGACGCGCTTCGAGCTCGCGCGTCAGCGAGGGTACCGACAGCCAGTGCTCGAGCACCTGCTCGCGGGAGTAGGGCGCCTCGAGGCCGAGATCGGTGCCGACCATCACCTGGCCGATCTCGCCGGAGGCGAAGCGATAGCCCGGCACCGGGTGCCCCGAGACGATGAGGCCCGAGCCGACGCCCTGGCCGATCGCGATGAGGATGAAGTTGTCGGTCGAGTCGCCGAAGCTGTACTCGGCGAGCGCGGCCACGTTGGCATCGTTCTCGACCACGGTGCGGATCCCGGTGCGCTCCTCGAAGATGCCGCGCAGCGGGAGGTCGGTCCAGCCGAGGTTGGGCGCCGTGCGCACGGTGCCGGTGTCGTCGACGACACCGGGGGTGCCGATCCCGATGCCGAGGATCGGCACCTCGGCGCGGGACCGCAGCTCGTTCGTCACCGCGAGCGCGAGCTCGCAGACGGCCTCGCCGGTCGCGCCGTCGCGCGGCACCTCGGCGCGGGTGATGATGCGGCCGTCGAGGTCGAGCAGCGCGCCGCGCACGAGCAGGTGGTCGCTGAGGTCGAGGGCCACCACGGCGAACGCGTCGCGGGCGAGGTCGACGAGGATCGCCGGCTTGCCCGGGCGCTGGGCCTCCTGCTGACCGAGCTCGCGCAGCAGGTGTTCGGCGATGAGCTCGGCGACGAGCACCGAGACGGTGACCTTGGTGAGCCCCGTCGCCCGGGCGATATCGGCGCGGCTCATGGGGCCGGAGACGTAGAGCGTCTGCAGCACGAGGGTGCGGTTGTGCAGTTTCGCGTCGCCGGGGGTCGCCTTGAGCGCGCGGCGCGGCGCGCGGGAGGCGAACGCCGCGGGGGCGTGGGGGAGCGGTCCGGAGAGATCCTCGGGACGCGGCAGTGCGACCGTCATGTGAGTTAGTAAAGCTAACGAACTAAATATTCGCAAGTGCGGGTGTGCGAGATCGGCCGGTCGTGACCGAACTGTGATCCTCGGGCGGTGCGTTGGTGCGTTGGTGCGTTGGTGCGTTGGTGCGTTGGTGCGCTGGTGCGCTGGTGCGTTGGTGCGCTCTGCACGCCGCGTCGTCGGGGATCCCCGAGGCTGGGCCGGGTGCGCGAGACAGCGCATGGTGTGCGGGGCAGCGCTTGGTGCGCGAGACCGAGCCCAGTGTGCGAGACCGAGCGAAGTATCACCGCGGAACCCCTCGGGCTCGCGCACTGGGCTCAGTTTCGGCGGGGGTGCGCGGAGCGGGCTCGGATCGGGGTGCGCGCAGCGGGTCCGGATCGGCAGAGGGGGCGGGCGGGCCCCGCGGGGCCGGATCGGCGGGGAGGGGTGGAGCGGGCCGGGGCGGCGGCGCGGCCGCGCCACCGCCCCGCGGCGGGTCACACCAGGCGGGCGCCGCTCTCGGCGTCGAACAGGTGCAGGCGCTCCGGGATCGGCGCGAGCGTAACGGTGTCGCCAGCGCCGGGGTGCACGCGGCCGTCGACGCGGGCCACGACGTCGACGCGTTCGCCATCGACGGTGTGCCCGTAGAGGTAGCCGTCGGCGCCGAGCTCCTCCACGAGGTCGACCACCACGGAGAGCCCGGGCTCGCCCGCCCCCACGATCACCAGATCCTCGGGGCGCACGCCCACGGTCACCGTGGGCGACTGCACGTGCACCGGCGCCGGCACCGTCGCAGAGCCGAAAGCGACGCCGGCCTCCGAGACCGGCGAGGAGAGCAGATTCATGGCGGGGGAGCCGATGAAGCCCGCGACGAACTCGTTGTCGGGCGTCTCGTACAGGTCGCGCGGAGTGCCGACCTGCTGCAGCACGCCGTCCTTGAGCACGGCGATGCGGTCGCCCATGGTGAGCGCCTCGGTCTGGTCGTGGGTCACGTAGACGGTGGTGACGCCGAGTCTGCGCTGCAGCGAGGCGATCTGCGTGCGGGTCTGCACGCGCAGCTTCGCATCGAGGTTCGACAGCGGCTCGTCCATCAGGAAGACCTGGGGCTGGCGCACGATCGCGCGGCCCATCGCGACGCGCTGGCGCTGGCCGCCGGAGAGCGCCTTCGGCTTGCGGTCGAGGTACTGCTCGAGGTCCAGCATCTTCGCGGCCTCGAGCACGCGCGCCGAGCGCTCCTCCTTGGAGGCCCCAGCGATCTTCAGCGAGAAGCCCATGTTCTCGGCCACGGTCATGTGCGGGTAGAGCGCGTAGTTCTGGAACACCATCGCGATGTCGCGATCCTTCGGCGGCATGTCGGTGACATCGCGATCGCCGATGAGCACACGCCCCCCGTCGATCTCCTCGAGGCCGGCGAGCATGCGCAGCGTGGTGGACTTGCCGCATCCCGACGGGCCGACGAGAACCAGGAATTCTCCGTCGCCGATCTCGAGGTCGAGCTGATCGACCGAGGGGCGATCCGTCCCCGGATAGACGCGGGAGACGTTTTCGAACGTGACAGTTGCCATGATTTCCTCCACCGGCAGGTACGTGCCGGACGATCCGTTGTAGAGACGGCGGCCTGCCCGGCCGCCGGTGCCCGTCGTTGGGCGTGCTCAGCGTAACATCCGGCGGCGATGCCGGGAAGGAGGGGTGGGCGGGGTGCGCCGGCTGCCGGGGACGGCATCGCCGGTCCGGGTTGACAAGCCGCGCGGCGGGCTGCTTATCTGGAGCCCGTCTGCACCGCACCCTCGCGCTTCCCACGCAGCACCGTCACTCCTGGAGGTACCGTGGACGTCGTCATCGTTCCCGACGCGGCCGCCGTCGCCGAGCACGCCGCCGAGCGGATCGCCGACGTCGTGCGCTCCCGGCCGGGCGCGGTGCTGGGCGTCGCGACCGGATCCTCGCCCCTCGGCACCTATGCCGCGCTGGCCGAGCGCGTGCGCGGCGGCGGCCTCGATCTCGCCGGTGTCAGCGCCTTCGCGCTCGACGAGTACGTCGGCCTCAACCCGCGCCACCCCGAGAGCTACCGCTCCGTGATCCGCCGCACCGTCACCGAGCCGCTCGGCCTGGATCCCGAGTGCGTGCACGTGCCCGACGGGGTCGCATCCGACCTCGAAGCCGCTTGCGTGGACTACGAGCGGCGGATCGTCGACGCCGGGGGCGTCGACCTGCAGCTGCTGGGCATCGGCGCCAACGGCCACATCGGCTTCAACGAGCCGACGTCGTCGTTCGCCTCCCGCACCCGGATCAAGACGCTCGCCCCGCGCACGCGGGCCGACAACGCGCGCTTCTTCGCCTCCGAGGCCGAGGTGCCGATCCACTGCGTGACGCAGGGGCTGGGCACGATCCTCGATGCGCGCGAGCTGCTGCTCGTGGCCCAGGGCGAGGAGAAGGCGGAGGCCGTCGCCGCGATGATCGAGGGCCCGCTCGCCGGCGTGTGCCCCGCGAGTGCGCTGCAGCTGCACCGCCGGGCGACCGCGGTCATCGATCGCGCCGCCGCCTCCCGGCTGCGCCTCACGGCCTACTACGAGTACGTGCAGGAGCACCGGCCCCGGGTCAAGGTGTCGGCCTAGGTGTAGCGTCCGGGTTCGGACCCGCCAGGGGCTCCAACGGCGAAGGTCCGGAACGAGGGCCCGAGCGAGGCTCCGGCACGAGGGCCGGCGGCCGGATTTATCTCGATGTCGAGAGACTTGGAAATCTCGGCTAGACTGTGTGACGGCCCTATCGGGCTCTGCACCGGGCGCGGCGTCACGGCCTCGATCCCGCGGAAGCAGCGCGCGGCGTCCATCATGCTGCGCGCCCCCGAGCTCACACATCACGACACTGGGAGAAGCGTTGGCGAAGATCAAGGTTGAAGGCACGGTCGTCGAACTCGACGGCGACGAGATGACCCGCATCATCTGGCAGTTCATCAAGGACCGTCTCATCCACCCCTATCTCGACGTCACGCTCGAGTACTACGATCTCGGCATCGAGCACCGCGACGCCACCGACGACCAGGTGACCGTCGACGCGGCCAACGCCATCAAGAAGCACGGCGTCGGCGTCAAGTGCGCCACCATCACCCCCGACGAGGCCCGCGTCGAGGAGTTCGGCCTCAAGAAGATGTGGCGCAGCCCCAACGGCACGATCCGCAATATCCTCGGCGGCGTGATCTTCCGCGAGCCGATCATCATCTCCAACATCCCGCGCCTCGTGCCCGGTTGGAACAAGCCGATCATCATCGGCCGTCACGCCTTCGGCGACCAGTACCGCGCCACCGACTTCCGCTTCCAGGGCGAGGGCACCCTCACGGTCGAGTTCACCCCGAACGACGGCTCGGAGCCGCAGAAGTTCGAGGTCTTCCAGTCGCCGGGCGACGGCGTCGCGCAGGTGCAGTACAACCTCGACGCCTCGATCCGCGACTTCGCGCGGGCCTCGCTCAACTACGGCCTCTCGCGCAACTATCCGGTCTACCTCTCCACCAAGAACACCATCCTCAAGGCCTACGACGGCCGCTTCAAGGACCTGTTCCAGGAGATCTACGACACCGAGTTCAAGGAGCAGTTCGAGGCCGCCGGGCTCACCTACGAGCACCGCCTCATCGACGACATGGTCGCCTCGGCCATGAAGTGGGAGGGCGGCTACGTCTGGGCCTGCAAGAACTACGACGGCGACGTGCAGTCGGACACCGTGGCGCAGGGCTTCGGCTCGCTCGGCCTTATGACCTCCGTGCTCGCGACGCCCGACGGCAAGGTCGTCGAGGCCGAGGCCGCCCACGGCACCGTGACCCGGCACTACCGCCAGCACCAGCAGGGCAAGCCCACCTCCACCAACCCGATCGCCTCGATCTTCGCCTGGACGCGCGGTCTCGCGCACCGCGGCAAGCTCGACGGCAACCAGGACCTGATCGACTTCGCGCTCACCCTCGAGGACGTCGTCATCAAGACCGTCGAGTCGGGCAAGATGACCAAGGATCTCGCGCTGCTGGTGGGCCCGGAGCAGGGCTACCAGACCACCGAGGAGTTCCTCGCGACGATCGATGAGAACCTGCAGGCTCGGCTGGCCTAGTCCTCAGATCTGTTCCCGCGCGGTCGCGGGCTCTCGGGGGTCGGCACTTCGGTGCCGGCCCCCTTTCGCGTCCGCCTGAGCCGGTGCGATCCGCATGAGCCGGTGCGGTCCGCATGAGCCGGTGCGATCTCGCGACGCAATGAGGCGCGTCAGTAGTTGTCGCCTCACGGCCTTCTCGGTGACATCTACTGACACGCGAACGTGGGACGTCGCGGGTCGCCGCCTCGTGCAATCGGCGGGGTCAGGCTCCGAGGGCGATCGGGGCGCCGCGCACCGCCTCGGCGCGGAGCAGCTCCAGCGCTGCTCGCGCGGGCGGGGTGAAGGCCACGGCGTCGCGCACCACCGCGTGGATCGAGCGCACCGGCGTAGGGTTCACGACCTCGCGCAGGGCGACCCCCGCGGGCGGATCCACCGCCCCGAGCGTCGGCAGCACGGTGATCCCGATGCCCGCCGCGACGAAGGCGAGCGCGGCGCGGTAGTCGTGGGTCTCGACGTGGAACGCCGGGCGGAACCCCGCCGCAGCGCAGGAGTCGAGCAGGTTCTGGCGGCACCACCCCGCGGCGAAGTCGTTGTCGATCCAGCGCTCGTGCGTGAGATCCGAGAGCTCGACGACCGCTCCGGTGGCAAGCGGATGCGCTTCTGGCAGGGCGACGAGATACGGGTCGTCGAGGAGGTGATGCGACGTGAAGCCCCTCCCAGTGACGAAGTCGTGACGGGCGACGACGAGGTGGAGATCCGCGCGATCGTCGGGACGGTCCGGGGCGTTGTCGCTCAGCCTGAGGTCCAGGCGCACGCCGGGGAACTCCTCGGAGAGCCGGTGCACGACCGGGGGCAGCCAGACGCTGCCGACCGAGGCGAAGTACGCGATCGACAGACGGCCCGTGCGCCCGGTGCGCAGATCCGAGACCAGGGTCTCGGCCTCGCCGATCCGGGCCAGCACGCCGTCGGCCTCGGCCGCGAGCGCGAGGCCCGCCGCGGTCGGTCGCAGGCCCCGGCCCGCGCGCTCGAGGAGCGTGAGGCCGACCTCCTTCTGCAGCGCCGTGATGTGCTGGCTGACGGCCGAGGGGGTGTAGCCGAGATTGGCGGCGGCGGCCTGCACAGATCCGCTCGCGACCACGGAGCGGAAGACACGGAGACGGTGCAGATCGAGCATGTCACGATGATACAGCTCGGCTTAATCGTGAGGAAGAATCGTGAACTGGTGCTAATGATTTGCTCGGGTGCAGCATGGAGGCATGGCGAAGCTCCGACCCTCCTCCCGCACCGTTCCCCTGCTCATGGTGGCCGTCACCGTGATGCTGTGGGCGTCGGCCTTCGTCGTGGTGCGCGCCGCCGGTGAGCACTTCTCGCCAGGGGCCCTCGCGCTGGGGCGGCTGCTCGTGGGCGCGATCGCGCTGTCGCTGTTCGTGGCGGTGCGCGCCGTGCGCACGGGCTCCGCGCCGGGTGTGCCCCGCGGGCGCACGCTCGTGATCCTGGTGCTGTGGGGCGCCGCCTGGTTCGGCGGGTACAACCTCGCGCTGAACGCGGCGGAACTGCGCCTCGATGCGGGCACGACGGCGCTCCTCGTCAACGTATCGCCGCTGCTCGTCGGCCTCTTCGCCGGACTCCTGCTCGGCGAGGGATTCCCCGCGCGCCTCATGATCGGCATGTCGGTGGCGCTGCTGGGCGTCGTCGCGATCGCCGCGGCCACCGGCACGGGGCGCGGAGACGCGGTCGGCGTGCTGCTGGCGCTGCTCGCCGCGCTGCTCTACGCGGGCAGTGTGATCGTGCAGAAGCGCCTGCTCATCCGCGTCGACGCGCTGACGGTCACCTGGCTGGGCTGCCTCGTCGGCGCGGTCGTGTGCCTCCCGTTCGCGCCCGAGCTGATCGCGGCCGTGCGCAGCGCTCCGGGCCCGTCCGTGCTCGGCGTGGTCTACCTCGGAGTCTTCCCCACCGCGATCGCCTTCGTCACCTGGGGGTACGCGCTGTCCCGGATGAGCGCCGGGCGCCTCGCCGCCTCGACCTACACGGTGCCGCCCCTCGTGGTGCTGATGTCGTGGCTGCTGCTCGGCGAGTCGCCGGCGGTCCTCGCGCTCATCGGCGGGGCGGTGTGCCTGGCGGGGACCGCGATCGCGACGATCGCGAAACCGCGTACGCGGGTGGGACCGGGCGGCGGTGCCGGAAGCGGGGCGGAGGCCGAAACGCGCAGCCGGGCTCGCGCGGGGGCGTGATCCGCGAGGATCCGGGACCGCTCGCCGATCGTATGTCCGCAGCGGCATGCGGGAGATCCGCCCGCGTTCGCGCGACGAGGCCGATGCGCCGCCCTCCGGGCCGGACGATGCGTCGGATGCGGTGGACGCCGCGTCGGGTGCTCGGACCCGGAGCCGCGAATCATTGAAGGATGACGACGACCGCCCCTGTCCCCACCATCCCGACCGACCCGGTGCTGAGCTCCTCCGGTCACCAGCGACTGCGATACGGCGCCCTCGTCACCATGATGCTCATGAGCTTCTTCCTGGTGACGGCCGAGTTCCTCCCGAGCGGGATGCTGACGGGCATCGCGGCGGGACTCGGCGTGACGACGGGCCAGGCCGGGCAGATGGTCTCGATCACGGCGTTCGCGGGGCTGCTCGCGGCCCCGACCGTCGGCATACTGCTCCCGCGGCTCGACCGGCGGTCCCTGCTGATGTGGATGGCGGTGCTGGCGGCGGTCTCGAACGCACTGGTCGCCATCGCTCCCAGCCTGCCGCTGGTCATGGTCGCGCGCTTCCTCCTGGGAGTGGCGATCTCGGGCTTCTGGGCGATGTCGATCACGGTGGCGGCGCGCATCGCCGGCCCGGAGCGGCTCGGCCGCGCGGTGATGTTCAACTCCGCGGGAGTATCGCTCGCCACGGTCGCGGGGGTGCCGCTCGGGGTGATGCTGAGCGAGATGATCGATTGGCGCGGGGTGTTCGGGATCGCCGCGATCCTGAGCGCAGCGCTCGTGGTCCTGCTGAGGACGCTGGTGCCCCCGGTGCCCGCGGCCCGCTCGGCGCGGCCGGCGACGCTGCTCGCCGCGATCCGCCGCCCCGGCATCGGGATCGGGGTGATCGCCAACGTCTTCGTCGTCACCGGGCACTTCCTCGCCTACACCTACGTCCGCGTGGCGCTGGAGCGCGTGAGCGAGGGCGGCACTCCGGTGGGCGCCGACACGATCGTCGTGCTCCTGGTGCTGTTCGGGGTGGGCGGTCTGATCGGGAACCTCGTGATCGGGATGGTGGTGGATCGCGGCTATCGGGTGCTCGCGGTGCTCACCCCGGTCGTCATCGCTGGCCTGCTCGTGCTCGTCGTCGCCGTCTCGGGGTCGGTGTGGGCGACCGGTGCGGCGGTCTTCATCTGGGGGTTCTTCTTCGCCTCGTGGCTGCTCATCGCGAACACCTGGGTCGGGAACCGGATGCCGGATCAGCTGGAGGCCGGTGGAAGCCTGATCGTCGTGGGGTTCCAGGCGGGGATCATGATCGCCGCGGCGGCGGGCGGGGCCCTGGTCGACGCGATCGGGATCGTCCCCGTGTACGCGGCCGGTGCGGTGCTCCTGCTGCTGGGGGCCGTGCAGTTCGGGATCTCGGACCGGCGCTCCGCGGCCCGCGCTCGGCGCTGACCTCCGAGCCGCGGCCCGCTCCGGGCGCCGACCGGGCTACACCCCCGACGTCCGGAGGGCGCAGGCGCGCCAGGCGGAGGGGGTCACCCCGACCCGCCGTCGGAAGGCGCGGCTGAACCCCTCGTCGGATCCGTAGCCGATCGCGCGCGAGACCTCCGAGACGCCCCAGCCGCGGGCGAGCAGATCCTGCGCCGAGCGGATCCGCACGTCGGCGACGTAGTTCGCGGGTGAGACGCCCGTCGCGGATCGGAAGCGGGCGGCGAACGCGGAGCGCGACATCGCCCCCGTCCGCGCGAGATCCTCCAGCGTCCAGTCCCGCCCGGGATCGGCGTGGATCGCCTCGACGACGCGGTCCAGGAAGCGGTCGTTCGTGCGCGAGGGCCAGCCGTCGGGCGCGCACCCGCGCACGACCCAGGCGCGGATCACGGACACGAGCACCGTGTTCGCCATCATCCGGCACACCACCGCGTCCCCCGCCCGGTTCGAGCACGGGGCGTCGTCGTCGTCCAGTTCCGGCCCGAGCCGGGCGGCGAGCGCGGCGACGGCGGGGTCGCTCCCGGGCAGATCGCGCACGGTGATGACATCCGGCAGCAGCTCCAGCACGTGGGCGGCGCTCTCGGTGAGCTCGAGCGAGCTCACGAGCGCGAACGCGTGCTGCGGCGCCCGCAGGGAGTGCGCCCGCCGGTCGACGATCATCCGCGCGTCCCCGGCGAGGAGCTCCTCCGACGCGTCCGCGCCCGGCCCGTCGATGCGGAGGGCGCCGTCGATCACGTAGACGAGTGCGATGCCGCTGCGGGGGATCGCGACGACGTCGCCGCTGCCCACCGTGACGCGGTGCTGGCGGTGCACGCGCGCATCGATCCCGGCGAGCACCCGGTCGATCGCGGCGTCGCGCCCGGCGGGGTCGCGCCCGTCGATGCCGTGGTGCATCGGGGCAGCGGCGCGCGCCGCGGACCCGGGGGCGAGCGGCGATTCCGTTCGGCTCGGGAGAGTGATCGGGCTCATGGGAAGGAGAACGTGCGGGGCGTGCGCGCTATTCCGGCACCGGCGGGGGAGGCGCTGCCCGGGGCGCGCCGCTCGGGGCGAGGGGTTCCGCCGGCACGCGCTGCGGCTGCCGCAGTCCTCTGAAAACTGAATCTCGAGTGAATATCCACCGCAATCATCTGCGTCGAGGTGCAGGAGATCTACGCCCGCACGCCCGGAATGTTGCTGCCGCGGACACGGGAATCCACATCAGGGGTGCAGGCAAATAAATTAATGCTGTAGAAAACTTAACTATTAGTGTAGTCTCGTCGATAGCCCCGATCGTCGGGGCCGCGTGACGGAGCGTGGTGAGGCATGAGCAGCGAAGACGTGGGGCCGGTGGTGAGGCGCATGCGCCGCGGCGCGGGCATGACGCTCGAGCAGCTCGCGCGCGGCACCGGTCTCTCCCAGAGCTTCCTCAGCCAGTTCGAGCGCGGGCGCACGCAGGCGAGCATCAGCTCCCTGCGGCTCATCACGGATGCCCTCGGCATGAACATGAACGACGTCTTCGACATGAGCGCGACCGGGTACACGAGCCTCGTCCGCGAGGACGACCGCCCGAGCCTCCCCTTCGGCGATCGTGCTCGGAAGACCATCGTGAGCGCGCGCGGCCTCTCCCGCTTCGAGGTGTTCGAGGTGAGCTTCGAAGTCGGCGGATCGACGGGTCCCGAGCGATATGCGCACGGCAACCACGAGGAGATGCTCCTCGTCACCCGGGGCTCGCTCGGTCTCGAGCTCGGCGATGACCGCCATCTGCTCGAGATCCACGATTCCATCTCCTTCCTCTCGAGCGTCCCGCATCGCGTCGCGAACGCCGGCGGGAGCGAGGCGCGGGTGCTCTGGATCGTCAGCCCGCCCGCCTACGCGCACGCCGTCGACTCCGTGCCGCCCCGTCCCGGTCCGCCCGGCTCGGACACGGGTCCGACAGACCTCTTCGACCCCATCCATCCACACCAGTAAGAAAGGCGATATCCGCATGAAATCAACGAAGATTCGCAGCCGCCTGCGGCTCGGAGCCGCAGCGGGAGCGGCGCTCACCCTCTCCCTCGGCCTGCTCTCCTGCGCGGGGACCAGCGGCGGTTCCGAACCGGAGGGGGAGAAGCCGTCGCTCGTCATCGCGAGCTGGGGCGACCCCTTCACCTCGGCGACGCAGGAGTTCCTCGTCGACCCATTCGTCGCCGAGACGGGGTACGAGGTCCAGATCGTCGACGCCCCGGGCAAGTTCGTCGCGAGCCTGGAGGCCCAGAACCAGGCCGACAACATCGAGTGGGATCTGCTCGACTCGACGTCGGGCCCCGACGCCTACATCGCGTACGATCAGGGCCTCATCGAGAAGATGCCCGATGACGTGCGCGGCCGCATCCTCGAGGCGCTGCCGGAGAGCGCGGTCACCGACTTCGGGATCACCTGGTCGACGCTCGGGTACATCACGGCCTGCAACGCCGAGGCCGTCGAGGCGTGCCCGCAGAACACGACCGAGCTCTTCGACACCGCGCAGTTCCCGGGGGCGCGCACCAGCATCGCCACATCGCCGCTCGTCAATCTCAGCATGGCGGAGATCGCTGCGGGTGTCGCCCCGGAGGAGCTGTCCACGCACGAGATCGACCTCGACCGCGCGTTCGCCACCCTCGAGGAGTACCAGGCGGCCGGCGGCACCTGGTGGTCCTCTGGCGATCAGAACATGCAGGTCTTCTCGACCGGCGAGGTCGACATGGGCATCAGCTACAGCGGCCGCGCCTACGCCGTCGGCGCCGACATGGAGGATCTCGAGATCCACTGGGACCAGGGCATCTACAACCCCGGGTTCTGGAACGTGGTCGCCGGGACCGAGCACTCCGACGCCGCCTGGGAGTTCGTCGAGTGGGTCGCGACGCACCCGGAGGCCGCAGCGAACTGGGGCGTCGCCCTCGGGTACTCGATCCCGAACCCGGAGTCCTTCGACTACATCGAGCCGGATGTGGCCTCGACGCTCGCGGACTTCCCCGCGAACCGGGACGTGCTCGGAAGCATGAACTTCGAGTGGTACGTCGAGAACTACCAGGAAGTGAACGACCGCTGGCAGGAATTCCTGCGCGGATAGCGGCAGTCCCAGACGGAGGAGGAGGAGAGCGATGACGACAGTGACAGCTTCCGGCGCATCCCCGCGCCGCACGAGACGGAGACCGTGGTCCGCGAAGCTTCCCAGCCTCGCGGCGGCGATCATGGTGCTGCCAGTGATCGTCCTCGCCCTCCTCTTCGTCGTCTACCCCCTGGTCAAGCTGGGCATCGATGCGATGACGCTGGGCGACGGCGGGGCGGCGAACTTCGCAGCCGTCTTCGGCTCCGCGGCGATCCGCAACTCGATGGTGAACACGATGGTGATGTCGCTCGTCGTGACCGCGGTCTGCGTCGTCCTGGGAGGCACCCTCGCCTGGATTCTCGCCAGGCCGCAGCGAGCCTGGGTGAAAGCGGTCCTGTGGGCCTCCATCCTGCTGCCCTTCTGGATGGGGGTGATCGTCAAGACCTACGCCTGGGCCGTGCTGCTCGCCAAGAACGGCGTGGTCAACTCGGCGCTCATATCGGCGGGGGTCATCGATCAGCCGCTCCCGCTGCTCTACACGCCGTTCGCGGTGATCCTGGGCATGACCTACACGATGCTGCCGTACGCGGTGCTCGCCATGTACCCGACGATCGCCGGCTTCAATCAGGAGCTGCTGAACTCGGCGCGTCTCCTCGGGTCCTCGCGCACGGGCGCGATGGTCAAGGTGTGGCTTCCGAATGTGGCGCCCGGGCTGGTCGCGGCTGCGGCCATCGTGTTCGCGATGAGCATCGGCTTCTACATCACGCCGGTGCTGCTGGGCGGCGCCCAGGTTCCGTTCATGGCCTCGGTGATCGGCGACGACATCTTCTCGTTCTTCAACTATCCGCGCGCCGCTGCCTCCTCGGTCGTGCTCCTCGTGATCGCGCTCGCGGTGATGGTCGTGACGCTCCGATCGGTCGGGGCGAAGGCGCTGAAGGGAGGGCTCGCCGGATGAGCTCCATCGCAGAATCGGCTCGCGCCGGCGGAGCGCAGCACGTGCGCGCCGGCGCCCGGGCACTCGACCGCGCCGCGCGCTGGGCCGGCCGGGTCGTCGCCGCCATCGGCGTCCTGTTCCTGCTCGCCCCGGCCGCGGCGATCGTGGTGATGTCGTTCTCGAACGACGCCCGGGTCTCGTTCCCGCCGCGGGAGTGGGGCTTCGAGCGGTACGTCTCGGTCTTCACCTCCGGCAAGTGGGGCGGGCCGACGATGCTCTCGATCGAGATCGCCCTGTGGTCCGCCGTCGGTGCGCTCGTGATCGCCCTGCCGCTCGTGTTCGCGCTGAAGCGGAGCGCGCTGCGGGGCCGGAACCTGCTGGAGGGCGTCTCGATCGCGCCGCTCGTGATCCCGGTCGCCGCCTACGCGGTCGGTCTGTACGCCGTCTTCGCGCAGTTGGGACTGCTCGGCGAGAAGTCGGGTGTGGTGCTCGCGCACGTGGTGTACGCGCTCCCGCTCGTCGTCATCGTGCTGTCGACCTCCCTCGAGCGGATCACGCCGGACCTCGAGCTGGCCGCCATGACGATGGGCGCCTCCCGGCTGCAGGCGTGGGTCACGGTGACCTTCAGGCTGCTCGCACCGTCCATCGTCGCCGCCTTCCTGTTCGGGTTCATCACCAGCTTCGACGAGGCCGTGCTCATCACCTTCCTCGGCGGGGTCGGCCTGGTCACGCTGCCGAAGTACATCTTCGACTCCGTGCAGTACTCGGTCGACCCGGCGATCACGGCCGTCGCCACCTTGCTCATGTTCGTGACGACGGCAGTGATGCTGCTCGCCACGTCGCTTCGAAAGGGAAACAAGTGACTTCAAGAGTGAACGCGCCGGACGTGAAGCTGCGCATCCGGCGGCTGGCCAAGAGCTTCGGGGAGACCGAGGTGCTGAAATCCATCGATCTCGACGTCAGCCAGGGCGAGTTCCTCACGCTGCTCGGCCCGTCGGGATCGGGCAAGACGACCCTGCTGCGGATCATCGCCGGATTCGAGAATGCGACGAGCGGTGAGCTGCGGCTCGGCGATGTCGATCTCGGCCAGCTGACGCCGTCGGAGCGCCGGCTCGGCATGGTCTTCCAGAACTATGCGCTGTTCCCCCACCTGACCGTCGCCGAGAACGTCGCCTACGGGCTCCGGGTGCGGCGGGTGCGCGAGCCGCAGCGCTCGAAACGCGTCGAGACGATGCTGGAGATCGTCGGCCTCGGCCATCTGCGCGACCGCAAGCCCGCGCAGCTCTCGGGCGGGCAGCAGCAGCGCGTCGCGCTCGCCCGCGCGCTCGCCTACGAGCCCGAGCTCCTCCTGATGGACGAACCGCTCGGAGCGCTCGACCGGAGCCTCCGGCTGCAGATGGAGTCCGAGATCAAGCGGGTGCACCGCCAGATCGGCACCACGGTGATCTACGTCACCCACGACCAGGAGGAGGCGCTGGTGCTGTCGGATCGCGTGGCGATCATGAACCAGGGCCGGTTCGCGGGCCTGGACACGCCGATGTCCCTCTTCCAGACGCCGCCGAACTCCTTCGTCGCGAAGTTCTTCTCCGACTCCAACCTCTTCGACGCGCACGTCGACGGGGGCCGCCTGCGGGTCGCCGGACAGGAGATCCCGATCGAGTCGGATCTGCGCGGCGACGTCCGGCTCGCGGCGCGCCCGAGCGCGGTGCGGATCAGGCCCCGGGCGGCCGGGACGGCGCCCGCCGACGGCATCAGATTCGACGGCACCGTGCAGGAGATCAACCTGCTCGGCGAGCACGAGCAGCTCGAACTCGCGGTGCCCGAGGTCGGGGCCGTCACCGCGCGCCGTCCGATCGGCACCGGCCCGCGGGTCGGACTCGGCGATCGCGTCGAGCTGTCGCTGCCGCTCGAACGGGTCTCGATCCTGCGCGACTGAGGTCCGCGCGCCCGTACCCATCACAACAATTGGAGGAATACATGACGAAGCACGTCGCCATCGCCGGTGGCGGGATCGCGGGGCTCGCCGCCGCGGCCTCCATGGCCAGGTTCGGCTTCAGCGTCGACGTCTACGAGCAGTCGGAGCAGCTGCGCGAGATCGGTGCCGGCATCTACATCAAGGAGAACATCTTCGATGTGCTCGACGAGCTGGGTCTCAGCGAGTTCATCGAGCGGGTCGGGGTCAGGATCGACGCCGCTCGGATCGTCGACGAGGACCAGGTCATCGTCACCAGCCGGGACGTCTCGCAGGAGCGCCTGGTGGTGGCGCTGCGATCGGACCTGCACAACGCGCTCCGCGACAAGGCGCTCGAGCTCGGTGCGCGGATCCACACCGGACGGCGGGTCGTCGGCGCGGATCCTCGCGGTGTGCTGATGTTCGCGGACGGGGAGCGCGTCGAGGCGGACGTGGTCATCGGCGCCGACGGGGTGAACTCCCGGGTCCGCGACTCGCTGCAGCTCGCGAGGCTGCGAGTCGGTCTCGGCGACGGCGCGACGCGAGTGCTCGTGCCCCGGCTGGACGCCGAGCCCCCGTTCAGCACCGAGCACTGGTCCGGACAGCTCCGGGTGGGTATCGCCCCCTGCTCGCAGGACTACACCTACCTCTTCATCATCGGCCCCGAGAAGGAGCGACGCGCGACGCGGGTTCCGCTCGACACCTCCTACTGGAAGCGCCACTTCCCGCATCTCGCGATGTACTTCGACGCGGTGACGCCGGAGCTCTCCGTCCATCACCGCCACGAGGTCGTGCACTGCGACAGCTGGGTGAAGGGCCGAGTCGCCATCATCGGCGACGCGGCGCACGCCCAGCCCCCGAACTTCGGCCAGGGCGCGGGGGTCGCGATCTGCGCGGCCTGGGAACTCGCGGAGTGCCTGGCCGGCGAGGACGACGTCCGCGATGCGCTCGAGGACTGGGAACGCTCGGCGCGTCCCCGCATCACGATGGTGCAGGCCCTCACGACGGCCTACGACGTGCTCAACTACAAGTGGCCGCGGCCGCTGACCCCGCTGCGCAGCCGCCTCTTCAACCGCATCTCCACCTCGCCGATGCTGAGCAGGCGGTGGGAGTTCTACTGGCGCGGTGGCCGGGTGGCACCGCGCGCGCTCGGCAACTTCGCCGTCGGGGATCCGCAGCCATGACCGGCGCGCACCGTCCCGGCGAGTTCGTGCTGACCGGCGCGCTCGTGCACACGATGGACCGGTCGAGGCCCGTCGCCGACGCGCTCGCCGTCCGCGACGGCCGCATCGTCGCGGTCGGGAGCGACGAGGTCGCGCGCAGCGGGATCGCGGCCTCGGCCCCGACGATCGATCTCGGAGGGGCCGTGGTGCTCCCCGGGTTCATCGATGCGCACACGCACGTCGAGTTCATCGCCCTGTCCCGCCACTTCTGGACCGACGTGCGCGGTCTCGCCGGCGCGCGGGAGGTGCTCGCCCGGCTGCGCGAGCGGGAGCCGGAACTCCCGCCCGGCGCATGGCTGATCGGCCAGGGCACGTTCGGCCAGGACCTGCCGAGGAAGGCGGAGCTGGACGCCGCCTTCCCGGACCGGCCGGCGGTGGTGCGCTGGACCATGCACAAGTTCGTCGTGAACCAGGCCGCCCTCGATGCGAGCGGGATCGATGAGCGCACCGCCGTGCCCGCCGGGATGCGGCTGCAGCTCGACGACGCAGGCCGGCTGAACGGCGTGCTCGAGGAGGCATGGGATCTGCTCGCCGTCCCCTCGCCGCCGGCCGAGGCGCTCGAGGACGCGCTCGAGGAGACGCTGCGCAGCCTCTTCGCCGCGAACGGCGTGACCACGGTGCACGAGATCGCCTGCACCGAGGCCGGCCTCGCCGGGCTGCGCGCCCTCGCGCTGGCAGGCGCGGCGCCGAGGATCGGCGCGCTGATGACCGCACGACCCGGGCATCAGCCGCTCACCGAGGTGACCGCCGACGCGATGCGGGAGCTCGCGAGCCGCACCGGTGACGAGCGCTACTGGATCCAAGGGGTCAAGATCTTCCTGGACGGCGGGCGCGACGGGGCCTTCCGCGCGGAGGATCTCCCGAGCCCGGCGGATCGCTGGGGGCTGCTGACCCGCCTCTACCCCGCACTCGTCGGAGAGCTGATCACCGCGGTCGAGGCAGGTCTGCAGGTGTGCACGCACGCGATCGGCGACCTCGCGCAGGAGATCGCACTCTCCGCGATCGAGCGAGTGCACCGCCTGCATCCGGATCTCGACCACCGCCTGCGCATCGAGCACTTCTTCAACGAGAGCCGGGGGACCGAGGGGCTCGAACGCCTCGTCGCCGCGGGCGGCATCGCGGTGCCGAACCCCGGGTTCGTCATCGCCGAGCCGGACGATCCCGCCCGGCGGCAGCCCGCCGATACCGCGAAGTACGCGCTCAGAACGCTGCTCCGTCTGCAGGGCATGATCCCCGGCAACTCCGACACGGCCGGGGCCCAGCCCTTCACCACCAACCCCTGGTTCACGATGCGATGCATGCTCGAACTCAAGAACAAGAACGGCGTCGCGGTGAACCCGGACGAGGTGGTCACGGTCGACGACGCCCTGCGCTCCTTCACCGTCGACGCGGCCTTCGCGACGCGCCAGGACGATGTGAAGGGCATGATCGCGCCGGGGTACCTCGCAG
The DNA here is from genome assembly GCF_053528595.1 of Leucobacter sp. Classification (NCBI taxonomy): domain Bacteria; kingdom Bacillati; phylum Actinomycetota; class Actinomycetes; order Micrococcales; family Microbacteriaceae; genus Leucobacter; species Leucobacter sp. Next base: position 100,654 of record NZ_JAIVPF010000024.1, read on the forward strand.
ACCTCGTGGTCGTGGACCGCGATCCGTACGGGCTCGAACCGGAGGAGTTCGACGGGGTCGAGACACTGGCCGCCCTCGTGGGCGGCCGGGTCGTCAGCGGGCGCATCGCCGGCCTCGGCGGCGGGGAGGGGGCCCCGTGAGCGCCCCACTCGCGCGATCCGGGCCCGCCTCGGCCGATCTTCCCTCCTCCGTCCCCGCGGATCCCGCCGCCGCGGCGAGCTACGCGCACGCCGTCGTCGCCAGGCTGGCCCACCACGGCGTGGATACGGTCTTCGCGATCCCGGGCACCCACAACCTGGAACTCTTCCGAGCGCTGTCCGCGCAGGGGATCAGGATCGTCCCCGCGCATCACGAACAGGGCCTCGGATACGCCGCGGACGCCCATTCCCGGGTCACCGGCCGGCCCGCGGTGGTGCTCACGACCACCGGGCCCGGGATCACGAACCTGATCACGGCGCTCGCGACCTCGGCAGCGGCCTCGGTCCCGGTGCTCGCCATCGCGCCCGGTCTGCCGGATGCGGCACTGGGCGGCGGCACCGGCTGGTTGCACGAGCTGCCGGACCAGCTCGGACTCCTGCGGCAGGTCGTGCGTGCGCACCGGGCCTCTTCCAGCAGCGATGCGATGCGATTCATCGACGCGTGCGTCGAGACCTGGGCCGCCGGGCGACCCCTGCCCGCGTACCTGGAGCTGCCCCTCGACGTGCTGGCCGGGCCGGCCGATGGCGCGCCCGGCGGGACGTCGGCCGCAACCGCTGCAGCGTCCGCACCCCGCGAGCGAGCGGAGCGCCCGGACCGGACCGACGACGCAGGCATCCGAAGGGCGGCCGAGCTGCTCGCGGCGGCCGAGCGGCCGCTCATCATCGCCGGGCGGGGCGCCTGCGGCCGGCAGGCGGCGAAGCTCCTCCGCGGCATCGCCGAGACGCTCAGGGCCCCGGTGCTCACCACCGCGAATGCCAAGGGCGTGCTCGACGAGCGGCATCCGCTCGCGTGCGGCGTCGCGCTGCGCACGACCGCGGCGTCGCGCATGATCTCCGAGTCGGACGGCGTGCTCGTCGTCGGCAGCGACCTCGGCAGTTCCGAATTCTGGGGGCCCGCCGGCATCCGGGGCGATCGGCTGGTGCGCGTGGACATCGATGCGCGCGGCCTGCGCGCGAACGTCGACCCCGCGATCCCGCTCCTCGGGGGTGCCGAAGAGCTGCTCGGGGCGCTCGCGAGCAGGATGGAGCCGCTCGTCGGCGACGCGCTGCACGCCTCGTCGGAGCCGCGGCTCTGGGCCGAGCGATTCGTGCGCGACATCCGCGCGGAACTCGCCGCTGATGGCGCGCACTACGCTCGCTTCCACGAGGTGATGCAGGAGGAGACCGCCGGCTCCGACATCGCGGTCACCGGCGACTCGTCGCAGGCGAGCTACTTCGGAACCGCCTCCTTCTGGAGGTCGGATCGGCCGAATCGCTTCCTCTACCCGGCGGGCTTCGGCACACTCGGCTATGCGGTCCCGGCGGCGATCGGTGCCGCCATCGCGGGAGAGGTCGACCGCGTGCTCGCGATCACGGGGGAGGGCGGGCTGCTCTTCAGCGTGCAGGAACTCGCGACGGCATCGGAGCTCGGACTCCCGCTGGTCGTGGTCGTCTTCGTGAACGGGGGTTACCAGGAGATCCGCGAGGGGATGGAGGAACGCGGGATCCTGCCGAGCGGCGTGGACTTCGCGGCGCCGGACTTCGCCGCGCTCGCCGCGGCGTTCCGCCTGCACGCGGAGTCGGTCGCCGCCGACCGAGGCGCCGAGGACGCGTTCCGGAGTGCGTTCCGACGCGCGCTCGCCGTCGGGCGGCCGGCGCTCGTCGAGGTTCGGCTGTGATCCGCTGATCCCGGTCCGCAGCGATGCGAGCCGGGATCAGATGTCGCTGCGCGCCGGCGAGATGATCCACAGCACGACGGCGCTGTGCTCCGTCGTGTTGGCGAAGGAGTGCCCGATCTTGGGGTCGATGAGGATCGCGTCGCCCGAGTGCAGCTCGTAGGTGGTGCCGTTCCACTGGAGCTCGAGCGAGCCCTCCAGCACGTGGACGCACTCCTCCTCGCCCTCGTGGGTATAGGGCTCCGGCCCGGAGGATCGGCCCGGAGCGATCACGTTGTGATGGATCTCCAGGTGGCGGGCGATTCGGGGGGTGAGGAGATAGTCTGCGCTGCCGTCGGGGCGGAAGATCCTGCGCCGATCGGAGACCCGCACGAGCCGCTCGTCCGCGTTGTTCGACTCGAACTCCTCGGCGAACAGCGCCCCCATGTTCTCTCCGAGAGCCGCGCAGATGCGGCGCAGGGACGCGATCGACGGGCTCGTGAGGCCGCGCTCCACCTGGGAGAGGAAGCTCTCGGACACCTGGGCGTCGTCGGCGATCTCCTTGAGGGAGCGCTGCTTGCTCTTGCGCAGCGTGCGCAGCCGGATCCCGAGTGAACGCTGCTCGTCGGAGGCGGTGTCGGCGCTCTCCTGGTGCGAAGTATGACCTGCCACGTTCGGCGACTCCCAACAGCATCGGTACAGGCGGCTGCAGTGTGACTGCAATCATTCCGTAACCTACCGCATCGTCGGGTCTCCGCCAAAGCGGCCGCGCGAACTCCGGGCGAAACTCTTGCGCGCATGACTTCACTGGCTTATGCTCTGACTACTCAATATTCAGTGAAGAATGAGGTACAAAAGTGAAGACAGTCGAAATTGCCGGCGCCGGGCTCTCGGGTCTGACCGCGGCGTCCGCGTTCGCGAAGGCGGGCTGGTCGGTCCGGGTCCACGAGAAGGGGTCGGAGCTCCGCGAGATCGGTGCGGGGATCTTCCTGTGGGAGAACGGGCTGCGCGCGCTCGAGGAGATCGATGTCTACGACGCCGTCGTCGAGACCGGCGAATGGGTGGAGGAGCCGCTCCTCCGCGATCACCGCGGGGAGACGCTGCAGGAGGAGTGGCTGCGCAACGAGCGGCTCGTGACGGTCGGGCGCCGCCATCTGCATCGCACCCTGGTGGAACGGGCCGAGGAGTTCGGCGTCGAGATCGTCACCGATTCCCCGATCGTCCGCGCGCTTCCCAACGGCACGCTGATCGGGGCCGACGGCACCCACTACAGCGGCGACCTCGCCATCGGGGCGGACGGGGTCTTCTCGAAGGTGCGCGACTCGCTCGGACTGCGCACCTCGCTCCGAGATCTCCGCGACGGCGGCGGCCGTCACCTCATCGCGCGCACGGCCGACGATCCGGTCAATCAGACCATCGAGCAGTGGAACGGCGGCCGGCGGATCGGGATCGTCCCGTGTTCTCCCGACCAGACCTACATCTTCCTGTGCTGCCCCGCGGAGGATCGGAGGGGGAGGGATCAGACGCCGTTCTCGCCGGGCGAGTGGCTCGAGTCGTTCCCCGAGTTCCGCTCTCAGCTGGAGCGGATCTCACCCGACACCGAGGGGCGGTGGGCGCCGTTCCACGATGTCTCCGTGAGCTCCTGGCGTTCCGGACGGACGGTCATCATCGGCGACGCCGCCCACGGCATGTCCCCCAACCTCGGGCAGGCGGCGTGCGTCGCCATGACGAACGCCGTGCGGCTGGCCGTCGCAGTGTCGAATGCGAAGAGCCTCGACTTCGCCCTGCGCGGGTGGGAGGGCGAGATGCGGCCTATCGCGGACAGGGTTCAGAAGTACTCCCGCGTCTACGGCCGGGTCGGCACGCACTGGCCCCGCGGCCTGCTCGACGCGCGGTCGACGCTGGTCAAGCGATTCACCAGATCGCGGAGGGTGCAGGGTGCGATCAACTTCGCCGCCGAGCATTACCCCGCCGGTCACATCGCCTGATCCCAGCGCCCGAGTGCGACAACGAAGTCGAAATCACACCACCAGGGAAGTAGGAACACCATGAAGAAGAACATCTCGGTCCTGAGCATCTCGGCAGTGTCGCTGCTGGTGCTCGGCGGGTGCGCATCCGGCGGCGAAACGGCGTCTGCACCCGAGAACCCGGCAGCGGACGGCGGAGCCTGGACGATCCCGGCGATCTTCACCGATTGCTCCGCCGCGGACGTCGACCCGGCAGGGTGCGTCGGCCCGGGTGAGGAGGTCGAGTACACCAGCCTCTCGCGGGACGAGGTGACCGACGGCTGGAGCCTGTGCGCCGCGCTGCCGCACCTCAAGGACTCGATCTGGATCGGGTCGAACTACGGGCTGGTCACGCAGGCCCAGCGGCTCGATGTCAACCTCGCCGTGGTCGAGGCCGGAGGCTACGAGAACCTCTCGGATCAGGTGGCGCAGATCGAGGACTGCGTCAGCTCCGGGGCGGACGCGATCCTCGTGGGCGCCGTGAGCTACGACTCGCTCAATCCCGTGCTCGAGCAGGCCCGCGCGCAGGGAGTCGCGGTCATCGACTACGGGAACGGCGTGTCGTTCCCCGAGGCCGACGGCCGGGTCGTCGTCGACTACCGGGATATGGGGGCGATGATCGGCCAGCACCTCGCCGAGAGCGGCGAGAGCATGGACGTCGCAGTGTTCCCGGGACCCGCGGGGGTCGGCTGGTCGGAGCGATCCCTGGCCGGATTCGAGGAGGCGATCCAGGGCAGCGGGGTCACCGTGGTCGATACGAAGTACGGCGACACCGGCCGGGAGGTGCAGCTCAGCCTGGTCGAGGACGCGCTCGCCGCGAACCCGGACCTCGACGCGCTCATCGGGAACGCTCCCATGCTCGAGGCCGCGTCGTCCGTGCTCGCCGAGCAGGGCAGGTCCGACCAGGTGAAGCTCTACGGAACCTACACGACGCCGGAGACCCTCAAGCTCATGGAGGGCTCGCGGGTGGGCTGCGCCTCGGTCGAACTGACCGCGCAGAGCGGAGAGCTCGCCATCGATCTCGCGGTGCGAGTGCTCCAGGAGCAGTACTTCGAGCAGCCGAACGCTCGAGTCTCGACCCAGCCCATCGTGCTCTGCGGTCCCGCGGAGGGCGCCGCGAACAACCTGGAGGGCTTCGACCGGGCCACGACCTTCGCGCCCGAGGGCTGGTCCCCGGTCTCCGTCGTGGAATCGACGAGGGGGCGGGCATGACGAACACCTCGGAATTCGTGCTCCGCGGGCGCATCAGCACGCAGTCGGGGCTCGGGCAGGCGGAAGCGGTCCATGTGCGCGCCGGCCTCGTCGTCGCGGTCGGCGACCATCGCCTGGGCGATGAACTGGCTCGCGCAGGAGTCCGCGAGGTCGGAGTGCCGGCCGGAGGCCTCGCCATTCCCGCGCTGATCGACTCCCACGTCCATCTGACCCACTACTCGGTCGGATCCGATCGAGGCGTCGACTGCCGAGTGCCGGTGTGCACGGGGATCTCGGACGTGATCGAACGGCTGAGGGAGCGGGCGGAGGCCACTCCTCACGGCGAGTGGGTCATCGGATACGGCAACCTGTTCTTCGATCAGAAACTCGCCGAGCGCCGGTACCCCACGCGGCAGGAGCTCGATCAGGCATCATCGGATCATCCGATCGTGCTGCACGGCGGCGGTCACGTCTCGCTGCTGAACTCCAGGGCGCTCGAACTCATCGATGTGAAGCGCTTCCTCGGCCCCGGCCAGGGACTCTGGGGCAGTCCCATCGTCGAGCTGGACCGGCACGGGGAGCCCACGGGCTACGTCGCCGAGATCGATGCGCACCTCGGCATCCCGGAGCCCCCGGTGGCCGAGATCACCGCGAGCGTGAAGCGCCGCTTCCACACCGAGCTCTTGAGCCGTGGTGTGGTCACCGTCGGGGAGATGGTCGAGACCGAGGACCAGCTCAGCGCACTCGAGGCGCTCGTCTCGGATGAGGGGTTCGGGGGCCGGATCGCCATGTACGCGATGAGCCCGGGGTTCCGATCGCTCGACGACGGCTTCGAATGGATCACCCGGTACGAGCGGCGGGCGGACCTCCTGTGGGCGCAGGGAGTCAAGCTCTTCGCCGATGGCGGATACTCGGCGAGGAACGCCGCGAGCCTGCAGGAGTACAGCGCCGAGCAGGTGGGCCGTGCGCACTACCGAGGAGTGCTGAACAAGTCTCGGGATGAACTGCTCCGGGCCTTCGCGCTCTCGGAGGCCCACGGCGTCCAACTCGCGATCCATGCGAACGGCACGCGTGCGCAAGCCGAAGTGCTGCACGCGCTCATCGATTTCGGGAGGAGGATCGACGTCCGCGTCGAGCACCTCGGAAACGTCCTCGAAGATGACGGGCATCTCGACCTCTGGAAGCGGGCGGGGGTGAAGGCCGCGATGCAGCCGGGATTCCTCGCCAGCTTCATCGGCGACTACGTCCCCATGCTCTTCCCGGGGGCGGGGGTGAGCGGGCGCATGCCGCTGCGCACGATCCTCGATTCCTCCATCCATCCCTCCATCAGCTCCGACTTCGGCCTGGGCGCCGACGTCGGAAGCACGAACCCGTGGCGGACGATGTGGGCATGCGTCGCGCGGCAGAGCTTCTGGGGGCTCACCGTCGAACCCCACGAATCGATCGGCGTGCACGAGGCGCTCCGCGCGCACACCGTCGACGCGGCGGCGGCGATCGGACGAGCCGGCGACCTGGGATCTCTCGAGTGCGGGAAGATCGCCGACATCGCGGTCCTCGACCGGAACCCGCTCGCCGTGGAACTCGAGGATCTGCGCGAGACGCGCGCGCTCGAGACCTATCGGGCGGGGCGCCTCGTGCACGCCGAGGAGCGACGATGACGGGGCCCCTGCTCGAGGTGCGCGAACTGTCGAAGTCGTTCGGCTCCGTCGCCGCGCTCTCCGACGTCTCGCTCACGGTGGAAAGCGGACAGGTGCACGCCATCATGGGAGAGAACGGCGCCGGCAAGTCGACGCTGATCAAGGCGTTGAGCGGCATCCAGCCGGCGACGAGCGGCAGTGTGCGCATGCGCGGCGCGGCGGTGTCCATCCGTACGCTGGAGGACGCGAAGGCGCTCGGGATCCGTACGGTGTTCCAGGAGCTCCACATCGTTCCTCAGCTGAGCGTCGCGGAGAACATCCTGCTCGGTGCGCTTCCGCGCCGGAACGGCCTGATCGACGCCGCGGAACGGGACCGGGTGGCGCTGCACGCGATGGAGGAGCTCGGTGTGCGGCTGGACGCATCCCGGCCGGCCGGCCGGCTCTCCCGATCCGAGCAGCAGATCATCGAGATCTGCCGAGCGCTCCTCGGCGAGGTGGAACTGCTCATCCTCGACGAGCCGACGGCATCGCTCGGTGAGCCGGAGACTCGTCAGCTCCTCGGGATCGTCAGGCGATTGACGCAGCGGGGGGTCGGCGTCATCTACGTGAGCCACCGGATGAACGAGGTGCTCGAGATCGCCGACACCGTGACGGTGCTGCGCGACGGGGAGTACATCGCGACGCATGAGCCCCCCGTGGCCGCGGAGCGTCTCGTGCAGGATATGATCGGGCGTCCTCCTGGAGAGCTCTACAACCACGAGGCGGTTCCGCCGGGCGACATCCTGCTCGAGACCAGGGGCATCACGAACGCCGGCATCGAGAACGTCTCGATCACCGTGCGCGCGGGCGAGATCGTCGGCATCACAGGACTGATCGGATCGGGCAAGTCGGAACTCGCGCGTGCGATCTTCGGCCTGGACCGGATCGAGTCGGGCCGAGTGGTGCTCGGCGGTGCAGACTGCTCGGCATGCTCACCGGCGCGGATGCTGAGACGCGGGCTCGTCTACTATCCCTCCGACCGCAAGCGGGAGGGGCTCGTGCTCGGCCGGTCGCTGAAGGAATCGATCACGCTCGGAGCGCTCGAGCGCGGCGGATTCCTGAAGGCCGGCATCATCCGCTCGCGCCTCGAGAGCGCGGAGACCGAGAAGCTCGCGGAACGGCTTTCGCTCAGGCCCCCCACCACCGCGGCTCCCGCGGGCAGCTACTCCGGCGGCAACCAGCAGAAGGCGCTGCTCGCCAGGGGCATGCTGCAGCGCGCTTCCGTGCACGTGTTCGACGAGCCGACCGTCGGCATCGACGTCGGCGCGAAGGCCGACGTGTACGCGCAGATGGACGCGTACGCCACGGCGGGTGCCGGCGTGATCCTGGTGTCGTCCGATCTCGTCGAGGTGATCGGCGTCAGCGACCGCGTCTATGTCATCGCGGAGGGCCGGGTCCAGGCCGAACTGACCGGCGACGACATCAACGAGACGACGATCGCCTCCCATTTCTTCACGACCTCATAACCACGGAGACAGAACATGTCATTGTCGACAGGGCCTCTGGCCATCCCGCGGAGCACTCGGCGAGTCCTCTCGGTGCTCACCGCATTCCTGCTCCCGATTCTCTTCGCCGGGCTGCTGATCGCCTTCGCGGTCCTCGAACCGCGGTTCCTCGATCCCACCAACATCAGCAACGTCGCGCGCCAGTCGGTGTTCCTGCTGCTCATCGCGCTGGGGCAGATGATCGTACTGATCAATGCGCAGCTCGACCTCTCGGTGGGGGCGACGGTGGCCTTCACCAGCGTGATCGTCGCCTCGGTGACATCCGCCGCGGGCGAAGGGCCGGCCGCTCTTCTCGCGGGCGTGGGCGCGGCGCTGCTCGTCGGCGTCGTCGTGGGCCTCGTGAACGGCGCGATCGTGTCGTACTGGCGGGTGCCCTCGTTCATGACGACGCTCGGGACCACATCGGTCCTCACCGGCTCCGCGCTCCTGATCACCAAGGGCACCCCCGTCACCGGCGTTCCCTTCTCGTTCATGGACGTGCTCGGCACGGGAAACGTGCTCGGCGTGCCGACCCCCGTCATCATCGGCTTCGTCGTGCTGCTCCTCGTGATGCTGTTCATGAATCGCATGCCCAGCGGTCGCAACATGTACGCGGTGGGCGGCAACATCGAGGCCGCCCGTGTCGCGGGCATCAACGTGCGGAGGACGATCATCCTCGCCTTCGTGCTCTGCGCGGTCTTCGCCGCGCTCGCGGGGATGCTGCTGGCCGCACGGCTCGGTTCGGGGGAGGCCTCGCTCGGGGGAAGCTACGTCATGCTCTCGATCGCGGCCGCGGTGCTGGGCGGCACTTCGCTCTTCGGCGGAGAGGGGGTCGTCTGGCGGGTGCTTCTCGGCGTGCTCTTCATGGGAGTGCTCGGCAACGGCATGAATCTCCTGCACATCTCGAGCTACATCCAGGAGATCGTGATCGGCTGCGTGCTGATCATGGCGGTCGGGCTGGAACGGCTGCGTGAAAAATTGTGAAGGTTCGCTAAAATCCTCGGGAGATGAGTTTCGGCGACGCAGGTGTGGGAGAGCAATGAGAGTCGATGGGCGTCGTATCCGGGCCCTGCGCCTGGAATCCCGGCGCACCCTCCAAGAGGTGGCCGACGACGCGGATCTCTCGACGGGATTCCTCTCCCAGATCGAGCGCGGGCTCTCGGAACCATCGGTCGACTCGGTACTCAGGATCGCGGGCGCGCTCAACGTGGCGGTGAACGCCTTGGTGATCGAGGACGAGGTGCAGCAGGGGCGGGCGACCCCGCCCTTCAGCGGAACGTACTGGGACCGATTCATCACGCCCGAATCCGCGAAGACCATCCAGGTGATCGAGTCCAGCCTGGAGCCGAGCGGCCAATGGCGGGCCCACGCGTACGCTCATCTCGGCGACGAGGAGTGCGTGTTCGTGATCGAGGGGATACTCGAGCTCACCGTCGGAGACACGGCGCATCGCCTCGGAGCAGGCGAGTCGGTCCTGTTCGACCCGGGAGTGCGGCACTCGTACACCAACCCGGGAACCGGTCTCGTCCGCTGGCTGTGGATCTCGGCGAAACCGCTCGCGGACTGAGCGCGGCCGCGGCCGGCCTAGCGGGTGCGGCTCGAGGTCAGGAAGCCCACCGCCGCGCCCGTGACGCCGAAGAGGACCGGCCACAGCCAGAACACGCCGAGCGCGAGCAGCGCGGCGACCGCGGCGGCGAGCAGCAGCAGCTCGAAGAGGGCCTGCGCGAAGCGGTCGACGCGCAGCACCGGTCGCGGCGAGAGGAACAGCGCCCAGAGCAGCACCGAGAGCACGAGGAGACCGAGACCCGTCAGCACACCCGGGAACGGCAGCGGCCACGAGACGAAGCCCCACACGGTCACCGCGATCACCGCGACGAGGTGGAACACGCTGCGCAGGAGCTGGAGGATCGCGGCGGCGCGGGTGGGCGGGGTCTGGGCGGAGCTGGTCACCGGATCATTCTATCGAGGGCGCCGTGCGCCCCGTCCGACCGCACCTCGCCCCGGCCGGGCGCACGAGTAGGGTGAGGGCGTGTGCGGAGAACGGCGATGAGCGACGGGACGGCTGTGCGGCCGATGCCCGAGCGCCCGGCCGCGGCGGCCCCGACGGCGGCGCGCGGGATCCGGATCCTCGACGCCCGCGGCGGGTTCGGGCCGCCCGCGCGGGTGGGCTGGGCGGGCGGGCGCTTCGCGCTGGGCGGCGATCCCGGCCGCGACGATCTCGACGGCTCGGGCCTCTGGATGATCCCCGGGCTCGTCGACGCGCACCTGCACGCCGGCTGGCAGGCGTTCGACGCGGAGGATCGCGCGCGTCTCGGCGCGGATCGCACCCGAGAGCTGGTCGGCGCCGCGCTGCGGCGCACGCTGGCCGCCGGTTTCACGGGCGTGCGCGATGCGGGAGGTCTCGACGCCGGGCTGCTCGGGGCGATCCCGGCCGCGCAGCGCCCGCGCGTCCAGCTCTCCGTGCGTCTCATCGACCGGGCGGCGGCTGAGGCTGCGGGAGGGCTGGATCGCGCAGTGGAGGCGGTGCTCGAGGCCGGGGCGCGCTGGGTGAAGCTGGTGGCCACCGCGGGTGTCGCGGCGCCCGCGGGCGCCGGGCTCGATCCCGCGTTCTCGGCGGGCGAGCAGCGCGACGCCGTGCGGCGGGCCGAGCGCGCGGGAGCCGGGGTGATGGTGCACGCGTGGGGCGGGGCGGCGATCGACGACGCGATCGAGGCCGGCGCGCTGAGCATCGAGCACGGCATCTTCCTGACCGACGGGCAGGCGCGGCGCGCCGCCGAGCGGGGCATGACCCTTGTGCCGACGCTGCGCATCTACCGGCTGGTGCGGCGCATGATCGACGAGGGATCGCTGCCGGCCGCCTTCCGCGCCCGCGTCGACGAGGCGGTCGCCGCGCACCCCCGGGCCGTGCTGCGCGCTCGGGACGCCGGGCTCGCCATCGCGCTCGGCACCGACTACGGCACCCCCGTGCAGCACGGCACCGGCCGGCTCGAGTTCGACGCGCTGGTGGAGTCCGGGCTCGCTCCGCAGGACGCCCTGCTCGCGGCGACGCGATCGGGCGCGGAGCTGCTCGCCCGCGTCGCGGCCCCCGCGCCATCGCCCCTCGGCGCGATCGTGGAGGGCGCGCTCGCCGACGCCGTGATCCTGCGGCGGGATCCCCGGGAGCTCCGTGCGCTGAGCGATCCGGAATCCGTCGTCGCGGTGCTGCTCGGCGGGCGCTGGATCGATCCGGCGAGCTGACTGCGGCGCGCTTCGAGTGCCCGCCGCCCGGCCCGGCGGCGCACGCTCGGACCGCGCCCGCTCGATGGCGGTGGGTGGTTCCCCGCCGGCGGAGCAAAGTGGTCCACTGATCCATGAGTGGTTACCGTAGAGAGATAGACCACTCGGTGCGCGGGCCGTTCCCTGCGCCGAGCCGTCCGCGATGCAAGGAAGACCACCGTGAGAAAGTCGAACGCACCGAGGCCGCGCCGCCTCGCCCTCGCCGCTGCCGCGCTCTCCGCAGCCCTCGTGCTCAGCGCCTGCGCCGGTCCGGGCGGAGGGGATCCGGAGCCGGGCGCCGCCGGCGACCCGGTGGCCGGCGGCACGCTCACCTTCGGCCGCGTGGCCGCGGTGAACAACCTCGACCTCAACCAGCAGATCACCGCCAACAACGCCTTCGCGATCGACAAGATCTTCGAGCCCCTCGTCGCCTTCGACGAGCACGGGGAGATCGGCCCCTGGCTCGCGGAGGTCGAGGAGAGCGATGACGGCCTCGTCTACACCTTCACCCTGCGCGAGGGGCTGCAGTTCTCCGACGGCACCGACGTGACCCCGGACGACGTGGTGTTCTCGCTCAGGCGTCACATCGAGGTCGGCGGCCCCCTGCCGCTCACGGCGCCCATCGCGGGCCTGGAGGCGACGGGCGAGCGCGAGGTGACGATCACGCTCGACGCGCCCTACACCCCCTTCCTCTCCGAGCTGTCGGGCTTCTCCAACGGCATCTTCCCGGCGGAGTTCGGCGGCAAGAGCGAGGAGGAGTTCTTCCAGAACCCCATCGGCACCGGACCCTTCGTGGTGGACGAGTGGGATCCGAACGGCGACATCTCGTTCGTGAGGAACGAGCACTACTGGCAGGACGGCAAGCCCTACCTCGACGGGCTCGTCTACAAGTTCGTGGCCGACGACACCCAGCTGCGGCAGCAGCTCGCCGCCGGCCAGCTCGACGCGATCGACACCGTGCCCGCGGCCAACGCCGCCGAGGTCGACGAGGCCGCGAACACCGTGCTGTCCCAGACCGAGGGCTGGTCGACCGAGCAGGTCTTCTTCAACACGCAGCGCGAGCAGTTCGCAGACCGCCACGTGCGCCGCGCGATCGCCCACGCGCTCGACCGCGAGGGGATCGCCGCGGCGACCACCTTCGGCACGGCCGAGGTGGCCGACGCGCTGCTGCCGCCGAGCATCACCTACTCGGCGAACGGCGAGGTCGAGGCGCTGGGCTTCGACGTCGAGGCGGCGAAGGCCGAGCTGGCCGAGTCGGAGTACCCGGACGGCTTCAAGACCACCCTGCTCGTCGCGAGCGGCAACGCTCAGCGTGCGCAGATCGCGCAGATCGTGCAGGAGTCGCTCGCCCAGATCGGCATCGAGGTCGAGATCGAGTCGCTCGACATCGCCGTGTTCCGCGAGCGCTTCTTCGCCTACGACTTCGACTTCATGCTCAACAGCGGCCAGTCCGACGCCCCCGACCCCAACGGCTTCATCACCTTCCAGGCCGATCCCGAGGGCTTCAGCAAGTCGTACTGGACCCACTTCACCGACGACCGCGTCACCGAGCTGATGCACGAGGGCCGCACCACCCCGAACGGGGACGAGCGCGAGGCGATCTACCACGAGATCCAGCAGATCCTCGCCGATGAGGTGCCCTACATCCCGCTCTTCTTCCCGGCGAACCTCAAGGCCACGACCGATCGGGTGCAGGGCTTCACAGTGCTGCCGAACTCGAGCGTGCGCTTCCAGGACGTCTGGTTGGCGGCGGAGTAGTCCTCGGTTCTCCGCCTCTCCCGGTCCTTGGAGAGCGCGAGTAGGGTGGGACGGTGAGGAGTAGAGCACGGCGAGCAGCACGCGCGGCGGGTCGGATCCTCGCCCGCGTCGTCCCGGTGATGCTCGGCGTCGTCATCGCGGTGTTCTTCCTGCTGCGCATGGTGCCGGGCGATCCCGCCGCCATGATCCTCGGGGAGCGGGCCACGCCGGAGTCCATCGCGGCGCTGCGGAAGCAGCTCGGGCTGGACCAGCCGCTCTGGCGGCAGTTCGCCGACTTCCTCGGCCAGCTCGTCACCCGCCTCGACACGGGCGACTCCCTCGTCACGGGCCAGTCGACGCGCGAACTGATCCTCGACAAGGCTCCTGTGAGCCTCGGCATCGTCGTGTTCGCGGTGCTGCTCGCCGTGTGCATCGCCGTGCCGCTCGCGCTCGCCGCCGCGCTGCGCAAGGACGGCTGGGCGGATCACCTCGTGCGGATCCTGCCCACCATCGGCATGGGGATGCCGCTGTTCTGGATCGGCCTGCTGCTCATCATCGTGTTCGCGGTGCAGCTGCGCTGGTTCCCGGTCGGGGGCGTGGGGTCAGGGCCCGGTGAGCCGCTGCGCAGCCTGTTCCTGCCGTCGCTGGCCGTGGCGCTCGGCATGGCGCCGCCGCTGATCCGCTCGCTGCGCGCCCAGCTCATCGAGGTGCTGTCGGCCGACTTCGTGACGACGCTGCGGGCCGCGCGCATCCCCGAGCGGCGCATCCTGTGGCGGCACGTGGTGCGCGGCGCGGCGCTGCCGGCGCTCACCCTGCTCAGCGTGAACACCGCGTACCTCATCGGCGGCACGCTGGTGGTCGAGAAGGTGTTCGGGATCGGCGGCCTCGGCACGCTGCTGTTCCAGTCGATCGGCAGCCGCGACTTCCCCGTGGTGCAGGGTGTCGCGCTCTACTGCGCGGTGCTCGTGGTGATCGTCACCACGCTCGCCGGCGTGCTGGCCGCGCTGCTGGACCCGCGGTTGCGGGTGGGGGACGAGCCGGCGTCCCCGGATCCGCGCCGGCCGCTGATCGAGCAGAGCCGTGCGGAGTCGGCGCCCGTGCCCGGCCAGGGATCGGTTCCGACTCGCTCCGCTCGCTCGAGCGGCGGGGGCGCTGGCCGTTCGGGCGGAGCCGCCGCCGATCCCGCCTCCGCGGGAGGCGCCCCGTGACATTCTGGCACCGCGCGCTGCGATCGCCCGCCTTCGTCGGCGGCGCGATCCTGTTCTCCCTCATCCTGGCTGCTGCGATCCTCGCCCCCCTGCTCGCGCCGTACTCCCCGAGCGCGCAGAACCTCACGGGCGGCCTGCTGCCGCCGTCTCCCGAGCACTGGCTCGGCACCGATCAGCTGGGGCGCGACGTGCTCTCGCGCCTGCTCTTCGCGGCGCGGACCGACCTGCGCATCGCGATCCTCGCCTCGCTCGCCCCGTTCGCGATCGGCGTGACCGTCGGCCTCGTCTCGGGATACTTCGGCGGCGCGGTGGACTGGACGGCGTCGCGGATCACCGACACGGTCATCGCCTTCCCCTTCTACGTCATCGTGATCGCGATCGTGTTCGCCGTCGGCGCGGGCGAGAGCGGGATCGTCATCGCCTTCGCGCTCGTCGGCTGGGTGGGGTACGCCCGCGTGCTGCGGGCCATGACGGCGTCGTTGCGGGAGGCCGGCTGGGTGCAGGCGGCGCGCGGCGGCGGGCTGTCGCACGCGCGGGTGCTGCTGCGGCACCTGCTGCCGAACGTGCTGCCGCAGGCGGTCGTGCTGCTCGCCACCGAGATCGTGCTCATCATGGTGGCGATCGTCACGCTCGGGTACCTGGGGCTCGGCATCCAGCCGCCCACGCCCGACTGGGGCACCATGATCGCCGACGCGCAGCAGTTCGTGACCACGCAGTGGTGGCTGGCGGCGTTCCCGGGGCTCGCGGTGGTGGTGACCGGGATCGCGCTGTCGCTGCTCGGCGACGGGGCGGGCGACGCGCTCTCGCCCGCTTCCCGCGCCTCCCGTCCCCGCGCCTCGGGTCCCCGCGCCTCCCGCAACGCCATCGAGGGTTCGCAGAACGCCCCCGTTCCGTCCGGGAAAGGGCGATCTGCGAACCCCGGACGCAGACTCGATGCCTCCGGGCCGTCGGCGCCGGGGAGCGTGCGCCCGGGCGAGGTGCGGGTTCGCGGGCTGCGGATCACGTCGGATGCGGGCGCGGCGCTCGTCGACGGGTTGCGCTTCGAGGTCGAACCCGGCGAGGCGCTCGGCATCGTGGGGGAGTCGGGATCGGGCAAGAGTCTCACCCTGCGCGCGCTGCTCGGCATGATGCCGGCGGGCACGCGTGCGGCCGGTGGATCCGTCGCGGTCGGCGGTGCGATCGGCATGGTGTTCCAGGATCCGCTCACGGCGCTCGATCCGCTCACGCGCGTGGGCGTGCAGCTGCGCGAGGCCGTCGAGGCGGGAGGGGCATCGGGATCCCGGGCCCGCGCGCGGGTGCGAAGCCTGCTGGAGCAGGTGGAGCTGCCCGATCCCGAGCGCATCGCGCGGTCGTACCCGCACCAGCTGTCGGGGGGCCAGCGGCAGCGGGTGGTGATCGCGATGGCGCTCGCCGGCGACCCGGCGGTCCTGCTGTGCGACGAGCCCACCACGGCGCTCGACGTGACCGTGCAGCGCCAGGTGCTCCGGCTGCTCGACGGGCTGCGGCGCGAGCGCGGGATCGCGCTCGTGTTCGTGAGCCACGACCTCGCGGTGGTCGCCTCGATGTGCGACCGGGTGCTGGTGATGCGCGCCGGGCGCGAGGTGGAGTCGGGTTCGACGGCGCGCGTGATCCGGGATCCGCGCGACTCCTATACGCGCTCCCTGCTGGAGGCCGTGCCGCGGTTGCCGGATCCCGCCCGCGCGGCAGCAGCCGACCCCGATCCCGCGCGGCCCGGTCCGCTCCCGGAGCCGCCCCTGCTCGAGGTGCGGGATCTCGAGGTGCGGTACGGCGGCTTCACCGCGGTGAGCGGAGTCTCGTTCGCGGTGGCTCGCGGCGGCTCTCTCGGCATCGTGGGGGAGTCGGGATCGGGCAAGACCACACTCGCCCGCGCCGTCGTGGGCCAGCTGCGGGCGGCCGCGGGCGGGATCCTGCTGGGGGGCTCCCCGCTCCGGCACCGCCGCTCGCCGGCGCAGGCCCGCGCCATCCAGCTCGTGCCGCAGGACCCCTACTCCTCGCTCGACCCGCGCATGACCGTCGCGCAGACCCTCGGCGAGCTGCTGCGCGTGCACCGCATCGTGCCCCGGCGGCGCGTGCGCGCCCGCGTCGCCGAGCTGCTCGAGCTGGTGCGCCTCGATCCCGCGCTCGCCGGCGCATACCCCCACCAGCTGTCCGGCGGGCAGCGGCAGCGGATCGCGCTCGCGCGGGCGCTCGCGGTGGAGCCGGACGCGATCGTGGCGGACGAGCCGACGAGCGCACTCGACGTATCGGTGCAGGCGAGCGTCATCGAGCTGCTGCGCGCGCTGCGACGGGACCCGGGGATGACGCTGGTGTTCGTCTCGCACGACCTCGCGGTGGTGCACGAGCTCTGCGACGGCGTGCTCGTGATGCGCGACGGGCGCGTGGTCGAGACCGGCGGCACCGGATTCTTCACCGCTCCGCGCACGGTGTACGGCCGCGAGCTGCTCGGCGCCGTGCCCCGCCTGTAGGCGGTTGCGTGCGCGTCGGGCGTGCTTGATACCCTCGCTGTAGACGATCCTGCCGAAAGGGGGAGGCCGATGGACGGCATCATGAACTGGATCGAGCGTCTGCTCGACGGCTCGCTGTTCGCCGGCGGGATCTTCCTCATCATCGGCATCGTCGGCGGGGTGCTGCTGCTCATCTCCCTGCTGCTCGACGGCATCTTCGACGCCTTCGACTTCGGCGACGGGCCGCTGAGCCTCACCACGATCGCCGCGTTCACGGCCATCTTCGGCTTCACCTCCTTCGCGAGCGTCGGCGCCGGGATGTCCACTCCCGTCGCGTCGATCGTCGGTGCGCTCGCGGGTGTGGTGGGCGGCGCCGCCGCGTGGTGGCTCTCCCGGCTCATCCGCAGCGCCGAATCGACCACGGCCGTCAGCGGCGACGACCTCGTGGGCTCGCAGGGCTCGGTGGTGCTCGCGATCCCGCAGGGCGGCCTCGGCGAGGTCGCGCTCACCCGCCACGGCGAGCGCATCTCGCTCTCCGCCACCGCGGCCGGGCCGATCCCGCGGGGCACGGCGGTGCGCGTGGTGCAGGTCGTGACCTCGACCTCGGTGCGCGTCGAGCCGGTCGAACCGGCCGCGCCGGCGGAGGCTCCGGAACCGCCGCAGCCGGCGGAGCCGTCGGGCCCCGCGGGATGACCCGATCCCGACCCATCATCCGAATGAACGGAGACTGAATGTTCCTCGCAAGCCCGGCCATCGTCGGCATCTTCGGCGCGGTCATCGCGCTGGTGCTCGTCGCACTCGTCATCATCAAGCGATACCGCATCGCCAAACCCGACGAGGCGATCATCGTCACCGGCGGCAAGGGCAAGGAGGTGGTCGACGCCGCGGGCAACCGGTCGCGCGACCTCTCGGGTCAGAAGGTGGTCACCGGCGGCGGCGTCTTCGTGCTGCCCTTCGTGCAGAAGTCGTTCACGATCTCGCTCCGCTCCCGTCGGCTCTCGATCACCACCGAGGCCCAGACCACCGACGGCATCACGATCCAGGCGCAGGCCGTCGCGGTGGTCAAGGTGGGCGGCACGCAGGAGATGATCCGGGCGGCGGCCCAGCGCTTCCTCTCGAACTCCGACGAGATCGACGAGTCGACGCAGGAGGTGCTCTCGGGCTCGCTGCGCTCCATCATCGGCGGCCTGACGGTGCTGCAGATCATCCGCGACCGCGCCGTGGTCGCGCAGAGCGTGCTCGAGGCGGCCGAGGAGGCCCTCACCAAGCAGGGGCTCGTGGTCGACACCCTGCAGATCCAGGAGATCCGCGACGGCGCCGACTACATCGCGAACATCGGCCGCCCGGAGGCGGCGAAGGTGCGCCAGGCCGCCGACATCGCCGAGACCAACGCGTACCAGGCCTCGCAGGAGGCGAAGATCGCGGCCGAGCAGGTGCTGGTCGATCGCAACCGCGAGCTGAAGCTGCGCCAGGCAGCCGTGCAGGTCGAGACCGACAAGGCCACCGCTCAGGCCACGGCGGCCGAGCCGCTCGAGCAGGCGATCCAGCAGCAGGCGATCGTCGAGCAGCAGCAGATCACCGCGCAGAAGGAGGTGGCGCTCAAGACCGAGCAGCTGAACGCCGACGTGCGCGCCGTCGCCGAGGCCGAGGCGTACCGCGTCGAGGCGCTCGCCAGGGCCGAGGCGGCAGCGGCCGTCTCGGCGGCGGAGGGCCGCGCGAAGGCGATCGAGCGCGAGGGTCTCGCGAGTCGCGCCGCCCGTATCGCCGCCTCCGAGGCGCTCGAGGCCGAGGGCCGCGCCGAGGCGGCCGCGATCGAGGCCAAGGGCACCGCCGAGGCCGCCGCCATCGATGCGCGGGCCCGTGCGCTCGAGACGCAGTCGCAGGCGGTGCTCGCGCAGGAGCTCATCCACCTGCTGCCGGAGATCGCGAGCGAGTACGCGCAGGCGATCGGCGGGATCGACAACATGACCGTGGTCTCGGCGGACGGCACGTCGAAGGTCGCCGGCGAGGCGATGGGCAACATCAAGGGCATGCTCGAGATGGCCAAGGACACGGTGGGCGTCGACCTGATCGGCATGCTGAACGGCGCCGTGACCGGTGGCGTGACGGGTGCGGCCGCCGGCCGCGCGGCCGCGACGGTGCAGAGCCGGAGCGACGACGCGGATCGCGGATCGCGCGCGGATCGGTCCTCGGCGGAGGAGCTCTCGGGGGCGGCGCAGGACCTGGCGGCGACGGCGTCGCGCGCGGCCGGTGACGCCGCCGCGGCCGCGGCCGGCGCTGCGGATGCCGCCGGCGATGCGGCCCGGCGCGCCGGGTCGCGCGCCGCCGAGGCGACCGGCGGCGTCGGCGAGTCGCCGCAGCCGAACCAGGCAGAATAGGGGCATGTCCAAACCCCGCTCGGTCACGGCCGAGGTCGAGTCGATCCTCGGCCCCGCGCCGGCGAGCTACACGCAGCCGGAAGCCGTGGTGCTCCGATTCCGGCGGCACGGCCGCAGGCTCGTGCCGCCGGTGGTCGCGCTGATCGCCGTGGCCGCCGCGGCCGGGTACTGGGTGGGGGCACTCCCGGACACCTGGATGAACCTCCTCGCGGGCGCGGGCGCCGCGCTGCTGGGCCTGCTGCTCGGCGTGCTGCCGGTGCTCGCCTGGCTGGCGCACCGCACCACCGTCACCACGCGGCGCGTGATCGTGCGGCGCGGGCTGTTCGTGCACCAGCGCTCGGAGGTCGCGCTCGGGCGGGTGCGCGAGGTGAAGACCCGGCGCAGCGTGCTGCAGCGTCTGCGGGGATCCGGCGACATCGATCTGCTGCACGGGGCGGAGAGCCTGCGCCTCGAGGACGTGCCGGGGGTGCAGGGCATCGCCGACGCGCTGCGCGAGCTCATGGAGCGCAACTACGCGCACGCGACGCGCGTGCAGCAGCGCCTCGGCGGACCGGTTCCCGGTGCGATGCCCGAGCCCGGCGGGATGCCGGACGCGGCCCGGGATCCCGAACCGGATCGCGGGTTCTTCTAGCGCCGCCGCCGTGCTCCTGGCGCCCCCGTGCCGCTGTGCGCCCGGCACCGGCCTGCGCCCGGCGCGGCCTGCTGTCGGTCGCCGTTCCGTCGCCGTCGCGCGGCGGGCTCAGCTGGTGCGGGCGATGAGCACGTCGATGAGCTGGCTCGCGAGTTTCACGAGGCGCTCGATCTCGTTCTCGTCGCGATCCACCCAGCGGTACTCGGGATCCCCGACCGGCACGAAGTCCTCGTGCCGCTCCCACACCATGAGCGTGCGCTCGGCGCCGAGCACGTACTGCTGCCACCAGACCTGGCGCAGGTAGTTGCGGGGGATCGAGCGCCACTCCTTGTTGGTGGTCTTGATCTCGGCGAGCTCGATCGCTCCGCCGTCGCGCTGCGCGAGGCCGTCGGGGGTGGCGAGGTGGCGCAGGTCGCACTCGGCGTGGAAGAGCGCCTGGCTGGGCGCGATCCCGTACTCCCGCAGCACCCACGATGCGATCTCGGGCTCGCGCGCCTTGCCGTGGGCGGTGTAGGCGTTTCCCGTGAAACGGCTGCCGTGCAGTTTCTCGTGCGCGGCGGCCTCGATCGAGCGCGGGGTCGAGAGCTTCGCGACGTCGGTGGCCGTGATGCCGCGCGCGCGTGCGCGCATCCAGGCCATGCGGTCGGTGCCGTCGGTCACCACGCGACTCAGGTAGTTCGGGATGGGGTCGGACACCACATCAGTCTCCCATGCTCGCGGAGTCACGGACGACAGCGATGCGCGCGTGGCGACGGGTCCGCCTCGCACGATGGATTCAAGCGACATCTGATGATAAAAGTCCTGGACCGGGCGGGAAAATGCATCGTGTCCGAGGACCGGGTGCGCATCGTCGGTGTCGCTGACAGTGAGTTTCCTGGGAGTCCGCGAAGCGATTCCCGGCCCGCCCCGAGCGGGCGCGGATGCGTGAACCGCGTGGTTGCGCGGATCTGCCATGAATAGTGTGTGAGTGCTCCGGTTTGGTTCCCGCGCCGGCCTCTGAGATCGGTGAAAACTGCGGTGGGGCGATCGGAGGCGAGGCGATAGGCTCGGCGTCGAGAGAAATCCGCCTCGTTCCCGCGGGAACGATCTGGCGGAAAGTGGACCCGATGGGCTATGGGGAGGCCCGGGCACGGTGACTCCTCGTGCACGGCCCGAGCCCGGAGAAGGAGCATCCGGCACATGGATTCGCAAGCTTTGAAGCGCGCAGACGGCGGCAAGATCCGCGCTCTGGTGGTCGACGACGAGGAGTCGATCACTCAGCTCGTCGCGATGGCGCTGCGGTACGAGGGGTGGGAGGTCGACACCGCCTCGACGGGCCAGGAGGCGCTCGACAAGATCAAGTCGTTCGGGCCGGACGTCGCGGTGCTCGACATCATGCTGCCCGACTTCGACGGTATGCAGCTGCTGGCGCGCCTGCGCAGCGCGGGGGAGATGTTCCCGGTGCTGTTCCTCACGGCGCTCGACTCGGTCGAGGATCGCGTCAACGGTCTCACCGCGGGCGGCGACGACTACGTGGTCAAGCCCTTCAGCCTGGAGGAGCTGATCGCGCGTCTGCGCGGCCTGGTGCGCCGCTCGCAGCTGACGCTCGCGCAGCAGCCCGATCCGGTGCTGCGGGTGGGCGACCTCACCCTCAACGAGGACAGCTACGACGTCGAGCGCGGCGGCGAGTCGATCACCGTGACCAATACCGAGTTCGAGCTGCTGCGCTATCTCATGCGCAACCCGAACCGGGTGCTGTCGAAGGCGCAGATCCTCGACCGCGTGTGGGCGTACGACTTCAGCGGCAAGTCCACGGTGGTCGAGCTCTACATCTCGTACCTGCGCAAGAAGATCGACAGCGGCCGCGAGCCGATGCTCCACACGGTGCGCGGCGCGGGCTACATGCTCAAGCCCGCCGGCTGACACTCGCATCCGCCGTCGCCGCTTCCCCGCAGAAACCCCCTCTATGAGAGTTCGCGGAGCCTCCGACGAGAGGCGAGGGGCGTTTCCATGGGCTTAGCCTCGCGTGGCTGGGTCTGGCAGCGCACCGCGAAGCAGTGCGCCGGATCGCGAGGCGGGCCCATGGAAACGCCCCTCGCCGGAGAGGCGGGCCATCCGCACCCAGCACCCGAACCGGAGGAAAGCGGTGCCCCGCGAAAGTGTGATAGAGTTTCCTTCGGCCAAAGACCGCCGGTACGGATCCGCAAGGATCCCGTAACGCCTGCGACAGCAGGGACCAGCGCAGGTGCAGAACTCCTTGAGGGGCGGATCCCGATCCCGAACTCATCGTAGCTCCGTGCGTGCGCGCCGGAGCTTTTCTCGTTTCTGAGCCCGTCTCAGCGCGTGGAGTCTCCGAGCGGCGCGGCCCCCGAGCGGCATCCGCCGCGCGGGTACGACAAGCTAGGGAGCGCCATGGCTACGAAGGACGCTACGGTCGCCGATCTTCAGCGCAAGTTTGAAGAGTCGGACGCCGTTCTGCTGACTGAGTACCGCGGTCTCACGGTTGCCCAGTTGCGGGATCTCCGCAACAGCATCCGCGAGCACGCGACGTACGCTGTGGCGAAGAACACGCTGACCAAGATTGCGGCCAACAACGCCGGGATCACCGCTTTCGATGACGAGCTCGCCGGTCCCTCGGCGCTCGCCTTCGTACACGGTGACACCGTCGCGGTCGCCAAGGCTCTGCGTGACTTCGCTAAGGCAAACCCTCTGCTGGTGGTGAAGGCGGGCTACTTCGATGGCAACGCCCTGACCGCCGCTGAGGTAGGCAAGCTAGCCGATCTGGAGAGCCGCGAGGTGCTGCTGGCCAAGGCCGCAGGCGCCATGCAGGCCGCTCTGGTCGGCGCTGCGCAGCTGTTCAACGCTCTGCCCGCCAAGGCCGCACGCGGCTTCGGCGCGCTGCAGGAGAAGCAGGACGCGTAGGGATCGGCTCGCGCCGGTTCGGTACCAACAAGACCCGCCTGTCACGCGCCGCGTGAGGGCAGACATCAAGGAGAAACACAATGGCTAAGCTTTCGACCGAAGAGCTGCTCGAGCAGTTCAAGGAGCTCACCCTCATCGAGCTCTCCGAGTTCGTGAAGGCCTTCGAGGAGACCTTCGACGTCTCCGCCGCCGCCCCCGTGGCCGTCGCCGCTGCTCCGGCCGCCGGTGGCGCCGCCGAGGCCGTCGAGGAGAAGGACGAGTTCGACGTCGTCCTCGAGTCGGCCGGCGACAAGAAGATCCAGGTCATCAAGGTCGTGCGCGAGCTGACCGGCCTGGGCCTGGGCGAGGCGAAGGCCCTCGTCGAGGAGGCTCCCAAGAACGTGCTCGAGGGTGCGAAGAAGGAGGCCGCCGAGGAGGCCAAGGCCAAGCTCGAGGAGGCCGGCGCGGGCGTCAAGCTCGCCTAAGTCCCTTCGGACGCCGACTTCTCGCATCGCGAGGCAGGGCGGGATCACCTCCGGGTGGTCCCGCCCTTTCGCATGCCCGGGGCGCGTGCCCGTCCGCCTCGTGCGGATTCCGGGGGCGCTGGCGATCCCGCCCGGAGTCTGCTAGTGTTGCTCGGCTGCCTCTGATCCGGCCCCTCATCCGCACCGCCGCGCACTCGTGTCTCCCCGCCGCGCCGTTCGTGAATGTCCGAGGCCCGGGCCAGGATGGCACAGGACGAAAGGATCCTCGTGGCCCTCATCTCACTCGCACTTCGACATGCCAAGAAGTACTGGCTCTTCATCCTGGCCGTGCTGGTGCTGCAACTGCTCTCCACCATCGCCGCGCTCTGGCTGCCGAGCCTGAACGCGCAGATCATCGACCGCGGTATCGCCAGGGGCGACACCGACTTCATCTGGCGCACGGGCGGCTTCATGCTGATCGTGTCGCTCGGCCAGCTCTTCACCGCGGTCGCCGCCGTCTACTTCGGCGCGCGCACGTCGATGGGGGTGGGCCGCGACCTGCGTCGCGAGGTCTACCGCAAGGTCGACTCGCTCAGCACCCTCGAGGCGACGAAGTTCGGGGCGGGCACCCTCATCACGCGCGGCACCAACGACGTGCAGCAGATCCAGATGCTGGTGCTCATGACCCTCAACTTCATGGTCTCCGCGCCGATCATGGCGATCGGCGGCATCATCATGGCGCTGCGGGAGGACGCGGGCATGTCGTGGCTCGTGTGGCTCTCGGTCGCGGTGCTGGCGGTGATCGTGGGCTTCCTGGTCTGGCTGCTGCTGCCGCTGTTCCGCAAGATGCAGGATCGCGTGGACTCGATCAACAGCGTGCTGCGCGAGCAGATCATGGGCATCCGGGTGGTGCGCGCCTTCGTGCGGGAGGATTTCGAGGTCGAGCGCTACAGGGTGGCGAACCGCAACATCACCGACATCTCGGTGAAGGTGGGCAACATCTTCGTGCTGATGTTCCCCGTGATCATGATGGTGCTGCACATCGCCACGGCGGCGGTGCTGTGGTTCGGCGGGCACCGGGTGGATCAGGGGCTCGTCGAGGTGGGCTCCCTCACGGCGTTCCTGCAGTACCTGCTGCAGATCCTGATCGCGGTGATGATGGGCGTCTTCATGACGATGATGATCCCGCGCGCGGTGGTCTGCGCCGAGCGCATCCGGGAGCTGCTCGACACCGAGTCGACCCTGACGTTCCCCGACGCCGCGTCGGTGCCGACGCCCGAGGCCGGCCGCGTCGAGTTCTCCGGCGTGACCTTCGGCTTCCCCGGGGCCGAGAAGCCGGTCATCAAGGACGTGAGCTTCGTCGCCGAACCGGGGAGGACGACCGCCATCATCGGCTCGACGGGGGCCGGCAAGACGATCCTGCTGAATCTCATGCTGCGTCTCTACGACCCGCAGGAGGGGTCGATCACGGTCGACGGGGCGCCGGTATCGGCGCTCACCCGCGATCAGCTGGCGGAGACGATGAGCCTCGTGCCCCAGCGCCCGTACCTCTTCTCGGGCACCATCGGCTCGAATCTGCGCTTCGGCCGGAGCGACGCGAGCGACGAGGAGCTCTGGGAGGCGCTGCGCGTCGCCCAGGGCGACGACTTCGTGCGCGAGAAGGAGCAGCAGCTCGACGAGCCGGTGTCGCAGGGCGGCACGAGCGTGTCCGGCGGTCAGCGCCAGCGGCTGTCGATCGCCCGAGCGCTCGTCGCGAAGCCGCGGGTGTACCTGTTCGACGACTCGTTCTCGGCGCTCGACGTGGCCACCGACGCGAGGCTGCGCGCGGCGCTGCCCGATGCGACGCGGGGCGCGACCACCATCATCGTCGCGCAGCGCGTGTCCACCATCACGGAGGCGGATCAGATCCTCGTGGTCGAGGCCGGCGAGATCGTGGGGCGCGGCACCCACGAACAGCTGCTCGAGACCAGCGAGGTCTACCAGGAGATCGTCCGATCGCAGCTCGAAGAGGCGGAGGTGGCGTAATGGCCGAGAAGAAGACGACGCAGCAGGCCGACGAGTTCGAGCTGCCCGACGACTACCAGCCCGACGGCGACGACTGGTTCGGCGGACAGCCGGCGAAGAAGGCGAAGCACTTCTGGCCGGCGGCGAAGCGCCTCATCGGCCTGCTCGCGCCGGAGAAGTGGCTGTTCTCGTTCGTGGTGCTGCTGGTGATCGGCTCGGTGGTGCTCACCGTGATCGCCCCGAAGGTGCTCGGCCAGGCGATGGACGTGATCTTCAACGGCATCCTCGGCAAGCAGCTGCCCGCCGGGGTGCCGCTCGAGCAGATCATCGCGGGCGCCCGCGCCGAGGGCAACGCGCAGTTCGCCGACATGCTCGAGGGGGCGGACGTGGTGCCCGGCGAGGGCATCGACTTCGGTCTGCTCAGCCGGCTGATCCTCGCGGTGCTGGCGCTCTACCTCGTCGCATCGTTCCTCATGTGGCTGCAGGGGTACATTCTGAACCGCCTCGTGATGCGGATCATCTACCGGCTGCGCGAGGACATCGAGGCGAAGATCAACCGCCTGCCGCTCAGCTACTTCGACGGCCGTCAGCGCGGCGACGTGCTCTCGCGCGTCACCAACGACGTCGACAACATCCAGCAGGCGCTGCAGCAGGCCTTCTCGCAGCTCGTGCAGTCGCTGCTCACCGTGATCGGCATCGCCGCGATGATGTTCATCGTCTCGTGGCAGCTCGCGCTCATCGCGCTCATCGCGCTGCCCCTCTCGGGCATCATCGCGGGGGTCGTGGGCGTGCGCGCGCAGAAGCTCTTCGTGGCGCAGTGGAAGCACACCGGCGACCTCAACGGGCACATCGAGGAGTCGTTCACGGGCCACGAGCTCGTGCGCATCTTCAACCGCGACGCCGAGATGATCGAGGAGTTCGACCGCCGCAACGAGGGGCTCTTCGACGCCGCCTACCGGGCTCAGGCGCTGTCGGGCACCATCATGCCGGCGATGCAGTTCGTGCAGTACCTCAGCTACGTGCTCATCGCCGTGGTCGGCGCGCTCCGCGTGACCGCCGGGCAGATGACGCTCGGCGATGTGACGGCGTTCATCCAGTACTCGCGCGAGTTCTCGCAGCCCATCGGCGAGATGGCGGGCATGGCGAACATGCTGCAGTCGGGCGTGGCGTCGGCCGAGCGCACCTTCGAGCTGATCGACGCGGAGGAGCAGGATCCCGACACCGTGACCGAGCACCTGCCCGAGCGCACCGACGGCCACGTGGAGTTCGAGAACGTCTCGTTCAGCTACGTCGCGGATCAGCCCCTCATCGAGGACCTCTCGCTCGAGGCGCGGCCGGGCCACACGATCGCGATCGTCGGCCCGACGGGCGCCGGCAAGACGACCCTCGTGAACCTCATCATGCGGTTCTACGAGCTGAACAGCGGGCGGATCCTGCTCGACGGGGTCGACATCACGCACCTCTCGCGGGCCGAACTCCGCGGTCAGGTGGGCATGGTGCTGCAGGACGCGTGGCTGTTCGACGGCACGATCCGCGAGAACATCCGCTACGGGCGTCTCGACGCCACCGACGACGAGGTGGTCGAGGCCGCGCAGGCGACGATGGTGGATCGCTTCGTGCGGCAGCTGCCCGAGGGCTACGACACCGTGCTCTCGGAGAACGCCTCGTCGCTCTCCGCCGGCGAGCGGCAGCTGCTCACGATCGCCCGCGCGTTCATCGCGAACCCGTCCCTGCTGATCCTCGACGAGGCGACCTCGTCGGTCGACACGCGCACCGAGGTGCTCGTGCAGAAGGCGATGCAGGCGTTGCGCGCGGACCGCACGTCCTTCGTGATCGCGCACCGGCTCTCCACGATCCGCGACGCCGACACCATCCTCATGATGGAGAACGGCAGCATCGTGGAGCAGGGATCGCACGAGGAGCTGCTGCGGCGGAGGGGCGCTTATTACGCGCTCTACCAGGCGCAGTTCGCGGGCGAGGACGCCGAGGAGCGCGTAGAGGAGCTGCTCACGGGCACGATCCCGGTCTCCACCGGAGCGGTCCCCGTCGTCGGCGACGCAGAAGGGTAGGCGGTCGCGGCGTCCAGGAGACCGTCGCAGTGCGGAGGTGCTGCGACGTGCGAACGGCCCGCCGATATCCGGTAGACTGGTACGGCTCCCCACGTGGCGCTATCTCGGGAAACTCCCCCAGGGCAGAAATGCAGCAAGGGTACTCGGGCTCTAGCGGGTGCGTGGGGAGTCTTTGCGTTCCAGGACGGTTTTTGCATCATCGGGTTATCGGCAGGTTTTTGCATTCCCGAAGAGCTCAGACGATGCGTGTTGGCCAGCCCCTCCCGTCCACTACGCGCGCCAGTAGTTGCTGCCATTGCGCAGTTCTGGCGACAACTACTGACGCGCCGACACGGGGCGAACGTGGCCGCCTCACCCCAGGAGGGGTGCGGGATCGGTGCGGCCGTCGGGATCGAGGGTAGGCTCGACTGTGGGAACGGGGCCCGCGGGAGCGTCCCGGAGAACGGGGGAGAAAATGCGTGCCTCGAGGCGCCGCCGGTTGCTGGCGTGCCTGGCGCTGCCGCTCGCGATCCTGTTCGCACTGCCGACCGCGGCCCAGGCCGTCGGTCCCGAGGAGCGATCGTCGGGCGATCACGCCGACCGGCCCGACACCGGATCGCCGCTGGCCGACGCCCTCATCGAGGCGGTCGAGGAGGGTGCCACCGAGCCGACGGAGATCCTCGGCGAGCTCTCGCTGCCGGAGTCCGGGGGCGGCAGCCTGAGCTTCGACGCCGCCGGGCAGGTGACCGCCACCGTCACCTTCGACGGCGCCGCGCGGGAGGCGGTGCTGAACGGGCTGGCCGAGGTCGCCGAGGTGGGCGAGGCGTCGACGTTCATGCCCGCCGTGACCGTGCGCATCGATCCCGCCCGCATCGCCGAAGCCGCCGGGATACCCGGGGTGCTGGGGGTCGTCCCCGCCCTGCAGCCGTTCACCGGAGCGGAGCTCGGCAGTCGGACGGGGGAGCCGGCGAGGGCCGTCCCGCAGCTCGCCGACCCGGCCGCGAGCGGCGGGTCCTGCGGCCCGATCCCGATCGAGGCGGACGGTCCGCTGCGCTCGGCCGAGGCCCGTGAGGCCTTCGGCGTCGACGGCAGCGGGGTGTCGGTCGGCATCATGTCCGACTCGTTCGCCCAGACCGCGTGGCCGACGTCCTGGCAGGACGACGTGTCCTCCGGCGCGCTGCCGGGGCCCGGCAACCCGTGCGGGCGCACGCAGCCCGTGGAGATCGTCTCGGACGATCTCGGCGGCGGCAGCGACGAGGGCCGGGCCATGGCCCAGCTGGTGCACGGGATCGCACCGGGGGCGAGGCTGCTCTTCGCGGACGCGGGCGCCAGCGACATCGCGGCCGCCGAGCACATCGTCGCGCTCGCCGAGGCCGGAGCCGACATCATCGTGGACGACATCACGTGGCCGCAGGAGGCCTACTACCAGCAGAGCTTCATGTCGGCGGCGATCGAGTACGTGAAGAGCGCCTACGGCGTGGCCTACTTCACGTCGGCCGGCAACGCGAACGGCGTGGGCGGCCTCGGCGCCTCGAGCGGCGCGCCGGTGGCCTCCTGGCAGACGGACCGGTACCGGCCGATGGACTGCCCGAGTTGGGTCGCCGCCGGCACCGACGCCGACTGCCTCGACTTCGACCCCGGTCTTCCGGAGGTCGCGTACGACACGCTCACCATCGACCCGGGGCTGAGCGGGGGTGCGTCGATGCGCGCCCTCGCATCGATCGGCGAGCCGGTGTTCGGGGTGACGACGAAGTACGAGCTGCGCTTCTACCGGGACGATCCGGGGGGCGCCGCGCCGCAGCCGCTCGCGAGCATCGCCTCGTTCGGCACGATCTACCCGGGTCTGTCGGGCAGCGTCGCAGTGGCGCCGGGTGATCGCGTGCGCATGGTGATGGTGCGCACGCAGCACGACCCGGCGAAGCCGGATCCAGCGGTCTATCTGGGATTCGTGAGAGGCGGCGACGCCATCGCCGAGCGCGCGTTCATGGGGGATCCGGCGCCCGGCGCCGGCGACCGGGTCGGGGCGACCGCGTTCGGGCACGGCGGCGACGGCTCGGCGGTGAGCATCGGCGCCGCGGACTGGGAGGATCCCGCGGTGCTGCGCGACTACTCGTCGCTGGGGCCGGGCCGGCAGCTCTTCGCGCCGCTCGTCCTGCCCGCCCTCGACCCCGTTCCGGCCGCTCCCCTGCCCGAGCCGCGGCTCGTGGACGCGCCCCACGCGGTGGCGGTCGACGGCACGCGGACCACCTTCTTCGGAGAGGACTCGGGCTCCGGCAGCACTCCGGAGTACCGCTTCTCCGGCACCTCGGCGGCCGCGCCGAATGCCGCCGCCGTGCTCGCCCTCGGGAAGTCATACGCGCCCGCGACGGGCAGCGCCGAGCTGGTGGAGCAGCTGCTCGCGACGAGCCGCGGTGCCGCCGACGGCGGACCCGTCAACCCGTATGCGGCGGCGGGCGTGCTCGACGCGCACGCCACCGGGGCGGGGATCGTCGACGCCTATCGCCTGCTCGACGCACTGCCGGAGCGTCCGGCGGCCCCCACCGGCCTGTTCGCGACGGCGATCACCCAGCACTCGGCCGAGCTGCGCTGGGACGCGGCCGACGGGGTGCCCCACCGGCTCGTGGTGCAGGACGAGCAGTCGGGGGAGACGCTGCTCGCGGAGGAGCTCGACGGCGGTGCGCACAGCCGGGCGCTGGCGGGCCTCGCGCCCGACCATCCGTACTCGGTGTCGCTCGAGGCGCTGAACGATGCCGGACCGAGCCGGCCGGCCGGAACGGAGTTCATCACGCTGCCGCTGCTGCCCACGGGCCTTGCGGTCGCGCGGGCGACCGAGGGCGAGATCGAGCTGGCGTGGGAGCAGGAGGGCACACTGGACCGCTACCGCCTCAGCATCGTGCCGGTTGCCGCCGCCGGGGGCGCGGATGCGGCGGTGCGCACGGCGGAGCTCTCCCCGATCCCGGCGGGCGAGATCGTCGAACTGGCGGCCGGGACCACCGGGCACGTCTTCTCCGGGCTCGAGCCCGGGACGCGCCACACGGTCGTTCTCGAGGCGTTGAACGCGCACGGTGCGGGTGGATACGCGAGGATCGAGGCGCGCACCCTCGCCGCGGAGGCGGTGCCCGTGACGAGCCGGACGCTCCCGGCAACGGGCGGGCGGAGCGGCACCCCCGTGCTGATCGGCGCGGGCGCGGTGATCGTGCTGGGAGCGACGATCGCGACGATCGCGCTGGTCCGTCGGCGGCGGTCGGGCGATCCGGATCCGGACGCCTGATTCAGAAACATATATACCGTCCATTATTATACTGGCGGTCAATTTGCTTGCCGAACGGAAGATCGCGCCTCTAGGATCACTCCTAGAAGGGCATCCGGGGGCGACCCACAAATCGTGTGTCGGAGTGGATGTGCTTCGGGGGACAATTCAAGGGGGAACTTGTGGACGCCACACAAGAGCAAATTCGGCGACGCCGAACGGGGACGCGAACGCTGGCGATCGGGGCCGTCACGGCCTCGGCGGCGATGGTCGCAACGGCACTGATCGCACCGGTCGCGAGCGCGGACTCGCAGACCACGACCAGTGCTTCAGCGGCTCACGGCCAGGTGGTCTGGGCCGAAGGGCTCGGACTCGACGTCGCCGGAGCCGGTACGACGCTCACCGAATGGGTCGCCGCAGGGCCCAACGAGGCGGTGCGAGACGAACTCGACGTCGAGCTCCTCGGCGGCGAGACGCTGAACCTCGGCAGCGTGGCGCTGCCGATCCTCGGCAACAGCCAGGCACCGGGACTGCTCGATCTCGGCAGCGCCGGAGCAGTGTCGAGCTACAGCCACTCGCCGTCCGAGACGCAGTCGATATCCGCATCGGGTCTCATCACCGAGGGGGGCGCGCTGGACTTCGACGCGGCGGGCGAACCCGGCTTCACGCCGGCCCAGCTCGATGTGAGCGCACTGCTCGAGCAGCTGCTCGGCACCGCGGTGCGCGACACGGTGCTCGACACCGCGACCGTCGATCTCGGCGCCGTCGGTGCGCGAGCGGAGAAGGACGGCACGGCGATCGATCGCGAGTACCTGCTCTCGGAACTCGACCTCGAGGTGCACAGCAACCTGGTGGAGGGGTTGTCGACCACGCTCGACTCCTCGCTCACCTCGCTGGTCGCCCCGCTGAACGGCGCGATCGGCACCGGTGGCGTGCTGAGCCAGGCGATCTCGGGACTGAGCGCCATCGTCGACGACGTCGACCTGCTGCTGGTGCGGCTCGACTCGGATCCGTCGAAGAGCACGGTCGAGCTCACCGGCGTCGACGACCTCATCGACGGAGTCGTGCAGGACGCTCTGCGTGATCCGATCGCGAACGGCGACGGCTCGATCGTCGTGGATCTGGTGAACGGCACGGTCCGGGTGGATCTCGCGCAGGTGCTGATCGCGAGCGACTCGGCGTACGCGGGGCTCGACATCAACTCGCTGCCGGCGAACACGGATGTGCTCACCGAGGATGTGATCTCCGCGATCACCGACGGCGTCACCGACGCGATCCTCGACTCCTCCTCGCCCGATTCGCTCATCTCGAAGGTCGAGTCCCTGCTGCAGGAGCGGATCTGGGACGTCGGGGTGAAGTTCAACATCAATGCGAGCGGCTACGTCGGCCTGCTCGCGGTGCAGCTGCCGCTCGCCGAGGCCGACATCACGATCGAGGGCACGCTCGCCCAGTTCACGGGTTACGAGGGCGCTTCGCTCGGCAGCGGCGACATCACCACGGATCTCGATCTGCTGGGCGTGCTGCCGGTCGGGGATCTCCTGAATCCCCTGGTGACTCCGCTGATCAACGTGATCACGAGCACGGTCACCGCACCCCTGCTGGAACTCGTCACGGACGACGTGCTCGGCGGCGTGCAGTCCACCGTGGTGGAGGGGCTGCTGCAGCCGCTCGTCGGCGAGCTCGTCGGGGCACTCGATCCGCTCCTCGACCAGCTGCTGACGCTGACGATCAACGAGCAGCCGGAGGCGGGCGACTTCGGGACGGGGAGCAGCACGGTGCGCGCCCTGGCCATCTCACTGCTGCCCGTGGTGGGGTCTGACGCCGTGAAGGTCGAGCTCGGCTCGGCCACGGTGAAGGCCGCGGACGACGAGAGCCCGGAGAACAGCGCGGACGCACGCGCCGCCGCATCCGCCTCGGCCTCCGCGACCGCGGACGACGACAGCAACGCCTCGGCGCAGGCCGCGGCTCAGGCCGCCGCCTACGGCGACCAGTCGTCGCAGGCCAGCGTCGAGGGCACCGCTCAGGCGAACGCGGCGTCGCAGGCCGCGGCTCAGGCGAGCGTCGAGGCGGGGGCATCCACGAACGCCTCGCAGGACGCCACGACCGACACCAACGCGGCTGCGCAGGCCGCCGCGGAGGGCGGCACCGCCGACAACAGCGCCGACTCGAAGGCCTCGGCCTCCGCCTCGGCGCAGGCGAACGCCAACGCCAGCGCCTCGGCGCAGGCGGCGGCGAGCTCGGACGCCTACTCCGTCGGTTCGGCGGACGCATCGGCGAACGCCGGCGCGAGTTCGACCGCGAGCACGAGCACCAACGCCTCCGCGAGCAGCAATGCGAGCGCGAATGCCAATGCGAACGCCTCGGCGTCGGCCTCGGCCGACTCGAACGCGAACGCGGCGGCGAAGGCGGCGGCGATGGCCGACAACTCCACGTCGGCGAGCGCCAAGGCCACGGCGAACGCGCAGGCGGCGGCTCAGACGGCGGCGAACGCCTCGGCGTCGAACAACGCCTCGGCCCAGGCCAACGGCTCGGCCCAGGCGGCGGCCCGGGCGGCGGCGAACTCGCAGGCCGACTCCGACAGCAACGCGTCGGCGAGCGCCCGGGCCAACTCCAACGCCTCGGCTGCGGCGAAGGCCGCGGCGATCGCCAACGCCTCGTCGAACGCCTCGGGCGAGAACCCGAATCCGAACACGAGCAAGTGCCTGACGCCGCGCTCCAGGTCGGTCTTCCTCGACACTCCCACGAACCACAAGTTCTACAAGGAGATCGACTGGATGCACTGCATGGGGTACACGACCGGTATCAAGCGCTCCGGGGGCATCGACTACGGTCCGCAGCTGCGGCTGAGCCGTGAGGCGATGGCGGCCTTCATCTTCCGCATGGAGGCTCCGAAGAACTACCGGGCCCCGCTCGTGTCGCCCTTCGCGGACATGAAGCCCGGCGACAAGTTCTACCGGGAGATCGTGTGGATGTACGAGGAGGGTCTGTCCACGGGGATCAAGAACCCCGAGGGCGGCAAGCCGAACTACGGTCCGAAGCTGCGGCTGAGCCGTGAGGCGATGGCGGCCTTCATCTACCGTCTCGAGGCGCCCCGGGGCTACGTCGCCCCGGCCAAGTCGCAGATGCTCGACATGAAGCGCGGCGACAAGTTCTACACCGAGATCTCGTGGATGGTCGACGAGCAGCTGTCGACGGGCATCAAGGTGGAGGACGGACGCGAGTTCTGGCCGAAGTCCCGCCTGAGCCGCGAGGCGATGGCGGCCTTCATCTACCGGCTCGTGAACAGCTACCGGGCCTAGCGGGGAGCGGGTGGCGGGGTCCGGGCAGCGCCCGGGCCCCGTTCCCGTGCCTGCGCGGCCCCGTCGGCCGGCGCCTGGATGCCGGACGGGGCCTCCAACTAGGCTGATGGTATGACTTCTTCTCGCGGTGCAGCCGTGATCGGAGCGGGCCCCAACGGGCTCGCCGCCGCGGTCACCCTGTCCCGGGCCGGAGTGCCGGTGACGGTGTTCGAGGCGTCGGAGACCATCGGCGGCGGCACTCGCACGGCCGAGGTCGTGGAGCCCGGGGTGCTGCACGACGTCTGCTCGGCGATCCACCCGATGGCCCTCGCCACGGGGTTCTTCCGGGCGTTCGAGCTCGAGCGGCGCATGGAGTTCGTGATCCCGGAGGCCTCCTACGCCAACCCGCTCGACGGCGCCGCCGGGGGAGGCGCGGATCGCGCCGCGATCGCCTACCGCGACCTCGCGCGCACGGCCGACGAGCTCGGCGCGGACGGGGCTGCCTACGCGCGCCTCTACAGGCCCCTGCTGCGCCGCCTCGACGGCGTCGTCGACTTCGCGCTCGGAGGCGGCATGCTCCGCCTGCCGCGCGATCCGCTGGCCGCGCTCCTCACCGGTCTGCGCACCCTGGAGCAGGGCAGCCCGCTCTGGAACCTCCGGTTCCGGGAGGAGGCCGCGCCGGCGCTCATCTCCGGCGTCGCCGCGCACAGCATCGGCCGCATGCCGAACCCGGCCACGGCCGCGGTCGGCGTGGTGCTCGGGGCGCTCGCCCACGCGAGCGGCTGGCCGGTGCCGGTCGGGGGATCCCGAGCGATCGGCGACGCGCTCGCGGCCGACCTGCTGGCGCACGGAGGCCGCATCGAGACCGCCCGCGCGATCACGGACGTGCGCGAGCTCGACGGCTTCGACGTCAAGCTCTTCGACACCTCGGCGAGGGGGCTCGTCCGCATCGCGGGATCTGAGCTGCCCGGCCGATACCGGCGCGCGCTCGATCGCTTCCGTTACGGCGACGCCGCCGCCAAGGTCGACTTCGTGCTCGACGGACCCATCCCGTGGCGGGACCCGCGGGTCGCCGCTGCGCCGACCGTGCACCTCGGGGGCAGCCGCGCGGAGGGCGCCGCGGCGGAGCTCGAGGTGGCTCGGGGCCGCCACCCCGAGCGGCCGTACGTGCTGCTCGCGCAGACCGCCGGCTTCGATCCGGGTCGCAATGCTCCCGGGGTCAACGCGGTGTGGAGCTACACGCACGTGCCCAGCGGTTCGACGCACGACGTCTCGACGGCCGTGATCGGCCAGATCGAGCGCTTCGCGCCGGGCTTCCGCGATCGGATCCGGGGCATGCGGGTCACCACGGCCGCCCAGCTCGCCGACTACAACCGCAACTACCACGGCGGGGACTTCAGCGCGGGCGCCGTGACCATGCGCCAGCTGTTCGCGCGCCCCGTGGTCTCCGCCGACCCGTGGCGCACTCCGGCGCGGGGCATCTACCTGTGCTCCTCCTCGGCGCCGCCCGGCCCCGGGGTGCACGGGCTCTCCGGCTGGTACGCCGCACGCTCCGCGCTGCGGCACGAGTACGGGCTCCCCTCGCCGGAGCTGGGACTCGGGCAATAGGCTGGAAGGGTGGCTGCCAGCATCTACCTGACCTCGGCCGAGGGCCGCACCGGGAAGAGCGCCGTCGCGCTCGGAGTGCTCGACGCGCTCCTCGCCGACGCTCCGCGGGTGGGCGTCTTCCGCCCCCTCATCCGCTCCTCCGGCGAGCGGGACCGCGTGCTCGAGCTGCTGCGCACGCGGGCGACGGCCGACGTGCCCTACGACGCCTGCGTCGGCGTCACCTACGAGGACGCGCACGCCGATCCGGATACCGCGATGGCGCGCATCGTCGCCGCGTATCGCGAACTGCAGGAGCGCTGCGACGCCGTGATCGTGGTGGGCTCGGACTTCACCGACGTCGCCGCGCCCACCGAGCTGGCCTTCAACGCGAGAATCGCCGCGAACCTCGACACCCCCGTGCTGCTGGTGCTGGGCGGCCGGTCCAACGAGGAGGCGGAGCACCTGGGGCAGCAGCCCGCGCGCACGCCGGCGGAGATCGCCCAGCTCGCCGAGCTGGGCGTCGCCGAACTCCAGGAGGAGCACGCCGCCGTGCTGGCGGCGCTCGTGAACCGGGCCGATCCGGAGCGCCTCTCCGACATCGAGCGCGCCGTGTCCGGGGTGCTGCCCGCCGGGGTGCCGGTGTGGGCGGTGCCCGAGGAGCTGCTGCTGGTCGCGCCCCCGGTCTCCGGGGTGATCGAGGCGGTCGAGGGCCGGCTGGTCCGCGGTGACGCCGGCCTGCTCGCGCGCGAGGTGCGCGACGTGGTCGTCGCGGGGATGGCGATGGAGCACGTGCTGCCGCGGCTGCTCGAGGGGTCGGCGGTGGTGATCGCCGCCGATCGCTCGGAGACCCTGCTCGCGGTGACCGTGGCGCACGAGGCCCCGACGTTCCCGACGATCGCGGCGGTGGTGCTCAACGGCGACTTCGAACTGCCCGCGGCCGTGGAACGGCTGCTCGACGGGATCGATTCGCGGCTGCCGATCGTGCGCACCCGCTTCGGCACCTTCGACACGGCTCGGCGCATCTCCCGTGCCCGGGGCCTGCTGACCGAGGAGTCGCCCGCCAAGTTCGACACCGCGCTCGCCCTGTTCGCGCAGCACGTCGACGGGGCGACGCTGCGCGAGCGCCTGCGGCTGCACCGGGGCGGGGTGCGCACTCCGGTCATGTT
Organism: Leucobacter sp.; assembly: GCF_053528595.1. Classification (NCBI taxonomy): domain Bacteria; kingdom Bacillati; phylum Actinomycetota; class Actinomycetes; order Micrococcales; family Microbacteriaceae; genus Leucobacter; species Leucobacter sp. The sequence continues at coordinate 137,193 of NZ_JAIVPF010000024.1, forward strand.
CGCCTACGAGCTCTTCGCCCGGGCGGCCGAGGCGCACGCGCACATCGTGCTGCCTGAGGGGCACGACGACCGGATCCTGCGCGCCGCGAGCACCCTCCTCGCCCGGGGCACCGTGCGCCTCACGATCCTCGGGGACGAGGCCGCCGTGCGCAAGCGCGGCGGGGAGCTCGGGCTCACGATCGACGCGGCCGAGGTGATCGATCCCGCCACATCGCCGCTGCGCGAGCGGTTCGCCGCGGAGTACGCCCGGTTGCGGGAGCACCGGGGCGCGACGCTGGAGCAGGCCAGGGACGTCATGGCCGACGGCAGCTACTTCGGCACGATGATGGTCCACTTCGATCTGGCCGACGGCATGGTCTCCGGCGCGGCGAACACCACCGCCCACACGATCCGGCCGAGTCTCGAGATCATCAAGACCCGGCCCGGGGTCTCGGTGGTCTCGAGCGTGTTCTTCATGGCGCTCGCCGACCGGGTGCTCGTCTACGGGGACTGCGCGGTCAATCCGGACCCGTCGGCGGCGCAGCTGGCCGACATCGCGGTGTCCTCGGCCGACACCGCCGCGCAGTTCGGGGTCGACCCGAGGATCGCGATGCTGTCCTATTCGACGGGCGAGTCGGGATCGGGCGCCGACGTCGACAAGGTCCGCGAGGCCACGGCGCTGGCGCGGGCCGCGCGGCCGGACCTGCTCATCGAGGGGCCGATCCAGTACGATGCCGCAAGCGATCCCGCCACGGGCGCCGCCAAGCTGCCCGGATCGGAGGTCGCCGGACGCGCGACCGTCTTCATATTCCCCGACCTGAATACGGGCAACAACACCTACAAGGCGGTGCAGCGCTCGGCGGGCGCCGTGGCCGTCGGGCCGGTGCTGCAGGGACTCGCGAAACCGGTGAACGATCTCTCGCGCGGGGCGACGGTCGAGGACATCCTGAACACCGTGGCGATCACCGCAGTCCAGGCGGGAGCCCGCCGTCGTGTTCCACCGGCCGATTGAGCGGAGCCGGGGACTCCGCCCGTCGGCCGAATCCAGCGCAGCGGAGCATCCCGCCGATCGGGCGGAGCGCAGGTGAGTCGAAATCAAGGAGCAGCATGAGTCACATCCTGGTCATCAACGCCGGATCCTCGTCGATCAAGTACCAGCTGATCGATCCTGCGAGCGGCGAGCGCTTCGCCTCGGGCTTCGTCGAGCGCATCGGCGAGGGGGAGGGCCGCATCGTCCACCGGGGCGCGCGCGAGGAGGAGCTGCCGGTGCCGGTCGCCGACCACACGGCGGCGTTCGCGGAGATGGTCGCCGCCTTCGCGCGACAGGGCGCGCCGGTGGAGGATCTCGGCATCGCCGCGGTGGGTCATCGCGTGGTGCAGGGCGGTGACGAGTTCGTGGCGCCCACTCTGATCGACGACGCCGTGGCGGAGCGCATCCTGCAGCTCGGCGTTCTCGCCCCGCTGCACAACCCCGGCCAGTACCAGGCCATCGTCGCGGCGCGGGAGCTGTTCCCCGGAGTGCCGCACGTCGCGGTGTTCGACACCGCCTTCCACCAGACCATGCCGCCGCGGGCATATACCTACGCCATCGAGCCCGGGACCGCTGCCGAGCACGGAGTGCGGCGCTACGGCTTCCACGGCATCTCGCATCAGGTGGTGTCGCGCCGGGCCGCGGAGTTCCTCGGCCGCCCCGTCGAGGAGCTGCGGCAGGTGGTGCTGCATCTCGGCAACGGCGCGTCGGCGTGCGCGGTCGACCGCGGCCGCTCGATCGACACCTCCATGGGACTCACCCCGCTCGAGGGCCTGGTGATGGGCACGCGCAGCGGGGACATCGACCCGGGCGCACTGCTGCACCTGCTGCGCGCGGGATACGACGTCGACGCACTCGACCGGCTGCTCAACGGGCGGTCGGGACTGCTCGGCCTCACCGGGACCAACGACTTCCGGGACGTGCGCGCGGCGGCCGAAGCCGGGGATGCGGCGGCGAGGCTCGCCATCGAGCTGTACGCGCACCGGATCCGGCACTATCTCGGGGCCTACCTCGTCGAGCTCCGCGGGGCCGATGCGATCGTGTTCACGGCCGGCGTGGGCGAGAACAACGCCGCGCTGCGGGCCGAGGTGTGCGCGCACCTCGAGTGGTTCGGGATCCGGATCGACGCCGAGCGCAACGACTCTTCGGAGCACGGGGCCCGCCGCATCGGCTCCGACGACTCCCGGGTCGAGATCCTCGTCGTGCCCACCGACGAGGAGGCGGAGATCGCGCACCAGACCCATCGGCTCGTCGGCTGACCCCTCGGACCCGGTCGCGGCTCGCCCGCGGCGCCGAATCAGTGGATGCCGGGTGACGGGGCGGCGCAACCGCCCACGTTTCCCGCCGTTCCGAGCGGCCGTTCGAGTGCGCAGTCCGGGCCCTTCTCGCGGACTGCGTGGAAATTCGCGGTGTCTCCCACGGATTCCGCAGCCCATTCGGGGGCGCCGCACTCGCCCGGCGCCCAGGATGGTGAATGTACCCAGACCGAAGGCGAGCGCAAAGGAGCAACGTGACATCGACGACACGCATGATTCACCTCGGTCGGAAGGAGCGGTCGAAACGCGGATCGCTCCTGCTGCTCATCCCGGGCGTGGCCTCGGTCGTGCTGCTGGGCATCCTCCCGCTGTTCATCGTCGCGCGCAACAGCTTCGCCGTCGCCGACAACTACGGCGGTATCACCGGCGGCTTCACCCTCGAGCACTACGCGAAGCTGCTCGACCCCGTCTACTCGAAGACGCTCCTGTTCTCGCTCGGCCTCGGCCTCCTGAACACCGTCGTCTGCATCGTGGTCGGGTACCTCACCTCCTACTACATCGTGTCCCGCCCGGAGGGGAGGCAGGGCCTGCTCCTGCTCCTGATCATCATCCCGTTCTGGACCGACTTCCTCGTGCGCACCTTCGCGTGGATCACGATTCTCGGCTCGGGCGGTCCGATCGCCGGGGTGCTCGGCATCTTCGGCCTCTCGGGGTTCTCGATGATCCCCAGCAACGTCGCCGTCGTGCTCGGGCTGCTGTACGCCTTCCTCCCCACCGCGATCTTCCCGATCTACGCCTCCATGCGATCGATCGACCCCTCGCTCAAGGAGGCGGCGACCGATCTCGGCTGCAGCTGGTGGGGGGTGCACCGCCGGGTGATCCTCCCGTTGAGCCGTCCGGGGATCCTCGGGGCGGCCCTCCTCACCTTCATCCCCACGATGGGCGTGTTCGTGATCCCGGTGCTGCTCGGCGGGGGCAAGGACCCGCTCGTGGGCAACCTGATCGTGACGCTCTACACCGAGTTCCGCAACCAGCCGATGGGCGCGGCCGTATCCATGGTGCTGCTGGTGCTGATGGTGCTCTCCATGGGGCTGATCGGGCTCCTGATGAAGCGCACCTCGAACAAGAAGGGGGCGTAGCCCGTGGATCGCATCGTGAACGGCATCGCCCGTGGAGTGTTCGTCTTCCTCTACGTGCCCATCGCCGCGGTGATCATCTACTCGTTCAACGCGGCGGGCACGAACACCCGATTCGAGGGGTTCACCCTTCAGTGGTACGCCGACCTGTTCCAGGACGGCGCGCTGATGCAGACGCTGCGCACGAGCGCCATCGTGGCCGTGCTCACCGCGACCGTCGCCACCGTCATCGGCATCATGTTCGCCCTGGGGATGACGCGGTACCGCGGTCGGGGCAAGGGCGGGCTCCTCGCGCTCATCGCCCTTCCCCTCATCGTCCCCGAGATCGTGCTGGGCGTCGCGCTGCTGAGCGTCTTCAGCGCTGTCAAGGTGCCGCTCGGGATCACGACCCTCGTGCTCGGCCACCTCATCGTCTCGCTCCCCCTCGCGACCCTCGTGCTCATGAGTTCGGCCGCGATGCTGGATCCGAGCCTGCCGGAGGCGGCCACCGACCTCGGCTGCACGCCGTGGCAGACCTTCACCCGCGTCTACCTCCCGCTCCTCCGTCCCGCGGTCATCGCGGCCTGGCTGCTGAGCTTCACCACCTCGTTCAGCAACATCGTCATGTCGACCTTCCTCAGCGGTGTCGGGTCGACCACCCTGCCGCTGCGGATCTACTCGAGCCTCAAGACCGGGCTCACCCCGAGCATCAACGCGCTCGGCGCGCTGCTCATCCTCCTCACCCTCGTGATCGTGCTCGCGGTCGGCGTCACGCAGATGCGACGCATCCTCGTCGACTCCCGCTCGTAGCGATCCGTTCCACGCCTCACCCCTCTCACCCGTCGAAAGGAACACCGTCATGAAGAAGAAGACTCTCGCCGCCGTCGGCATCGTCGCCGCGCTGGCACTGACCGGCTGCAGCGGAGGCCCGGAAGGCGGCTCCGAGGAGCTCAACGTCTACGCCTGGGCCGACGAGATCCCCCAGAGCGTGTTCGACGCCTTCACCGAGGAGACCGGCATCACGGTCAACGTCGACAACTTCGACAGCAACGAGACCATGATCTCGAAGCTCGCCGCGGGCAACTCGGGCTACGACATCGTCGAGCCGAGCCAGTACGCGGTGCAGCAGCTCGTCGGCCAGCAGCTGATCGAGCCCCTCGACAAGTCGAAGATCGAGGGCATCGACAACATCGCCGAGACCTTCAAGGATCCGAGCTACGATCCGGGCCTCGAGTACTCGGTGCCGTGGGTGTGGGGCACCACCGGCCTCATGTACAACTCCGACTGCACCGGCGGGGAGGAGATCACGAGCTGGGAGTCGCTCTTCGACCCGAAGTGGGACGGCAAGATCAACATGCTCGACAACATGCTCGCCGCGTACATCGCCGGTCTGCAGGTCAACGGCTTCGGCGCCGACAGCACCGACGAGCAGGAGATCGCGCAGGCGACGGAGTCGCTCATCGAGCAGAAGCGGATCCTCTCGGGCTACAACTCCACCAACTACGGCGAGCTGGTCGCGAACGGCGACGTCTGCATCTCCGAGGCCTGGGGCGGCACCAGCACCGCGAAGATCGTCGAGGAGAACGAGCACGTGCACTACGTGATCCCCGAGGAGGGCGGCAGCCTCTGGGTGGACGGCCTCGCGATCGCGAAGGGCGCGCCGAACCAGGAGGCGGCCTACGAATTCATCAGCTTCCTGCTGCGTCCCGAGATCGCCGCGATGGCCACGAACGACGGCGGCCTCGCGAGTGCGAACCAGGCGGCGCAGGAGCACGTGACCGATCAGGGGCTGTTGTCGAACGCCGCGGTCTACGCGTCCGAGGAGCAGGTGGCCCGGGCGGACTTCATCGTCGATCCCGGCGAGGCCATGAAGTTCTACCAGGACGGCTGGACCCGGGTGAAGGCCTCCTGACCGGCACCGGCCGACTCGAGCGAACAGCGATTGGGATCATGACTGCGCAGACCACGACCACCACTGCACCGGCCGTCGAGATCGAGGGCATCTCGAAGAGCTTCAACGGGCACCTCGCGGTGCATCCGCTCGACCTCGAGATCCGCGAGAACGAGTTCTTCTCGATCCTCGGCCCGTCGGGCTGCGGGAAGACGACGCTCATGCGGATGATCACCGGCTTCGAGACGCCGAGCAGCGGCAGGGTCCGGCTCGGCGGAGCGGATGTGACGGATGTGCCGACGCGCAACCGCGATCTCAACATGCTGTTCCAGAGCTACGCGCTCTTCCCGCACCTCTCGGTGTTCGACAACGTGGTGTTCGAGCTGCGTGTTCGGCGCGTGCCCCGGGCCGAGGCCGACCGTCGCGCCCGTGAGGCGCTCGAGCTCGTGAAGCTGTCCCACCTCGGGGACCGGAAGCCGGACCAGCTCTCCGGCGGTCAGCGGCAGCGCGTCGCCCTGGCGCGCGCCGTGGTCTCCGGCCCCAAGGTGGTGCTGCTCGACGAGCCGCTCGGCGCGCTCGATCAGCAGCTCCGGAAGGAGATGCAGTACGAGCTGAAGCGCATGCAGCGCGAGGTCGGCATCACGTTCGTCTACGTGACGCACGATCAGGAGGAGGCGCTCACGATGTCGGATCGCATCGCGGTCATGTCGGAGGGCGTCGTCCAGCAGGTCGCGGGGCCCGAGGACATCTACAACCGGCCCGAGACGCGCTTCGTCGCGGGCTTCATCGGCAGCTGCAATCTGCTCGACGTCACGGTCCGGGCGGGCTCCGCCGGCCAGGAGGTCGGCGCGGCGCTCGAGGGCGTCGGGGTGATCCCGGGCGTGCTCGCCGAGGACGTGCCCGCCGAACGGCCGGCCACGCTGCTGCTCCGCCCCGAGCGCATCGAGGTGCGTCGCGGGGGCGAAGGGGTGGCCGGCGTCGTCGACACGCTCACCTTCCTGGGCGAGGAGTGGCACGTGCATCTCGCGATCGACGAGCGGACGACGATCAAGGTATCGCTGCCGAGCCTCGTGAAGGAGCGGGACCTGCCCGGCCTCGCGATCGGCGAGGAGCTCCGCATGAGCTGGCGTCCCGAGGACGCGCGCATCGTCGTCCGCTGATCCACCACGGCATCACGAACACACCAGAGAGGGGAACCGATGAGAGTCGCCGTAGTCCAGACGTCGCCCGGCATCGACGCCGACGCCAATTTCGCCACCATCCGGCGCTACACCGAGGAGGCCGCGTCCCGCGGCGCGCGCCTCGTCGTCTTCCCGGAGGAGGCCGCGCTGCTGGCCGCCGATGAGATCAAGCCGCGGATGGCCGAGATCCTGCGCGAGATGTGGCCCCGCTTCGAGGTGCTGCTCGCGCAGCTCGCGCGGGAGCACGGCGTGACGATCATCGCGGCGGGGTACGAGCCGAACGAGGCGGGGCGCCCGTACAACACGATCCTCGCCTTCGATCCCGCGGGCGCGGAGATCGCCCGCTACCACAAGATGCACACCTACGACGCGTTCGCCTACCAGGAGTCCGCATACGTCACCCGCGGCTCCGAGCTCCCCCCGATCATCGAGGTCGACGGCCTCCGCGTGGGCATCGCGAACTGCTACGACGTGCGGTTCCCCGAGCTCTTCCGCAGCATGGCCGATCGCGGGGTCGACGTCATCTCCCTGTCGGCCGCCTGGGTGTCCGGCAAGGGGAAGGAGGAGCACTGGGAGGTCCTCACGAAGGCTCGGGCCATCGAGAACGTGAGCTGGTTCATCGCGTCCGGCACGGTGGGGACGGACTCGGTCGGTCTCAGCCGGGTCATCGACCCGCTCGGCGTGGTCGTCGCCGCGGCGGACGCGCACGCCGAGGGACTGGTCATCGCGGACATCGACGAGGAGCGCACCCGTCTGGCGCGGCAGATGCTGCCGGCCCTCGAGAACCGCCGCATCGAACTCGACTACAGCGTCCAGTAGCCGCACGACCCCGAAAGGAACCAGCGATGTTCTTCCACACCGGAGACACCCCGACCCGACTGCCCGACGAGCTCCGGGCCAAGCTCGAGCGACTGAGCTTCCCCACACTCGGCCACTACCTCGAGGAGGGTTTCGCCGATCCCGGGATCCGCCGCATCGTCGCCGCGGGCGGGCGCGTCATCGGCACCGCCTGCACGGTGCGCACCACCGCGACCGACTCGACGGCCCTCCATCATGCGGCGGGCACGATCGAACCGGGGCAGGTGCTCGTGCTCGACACGGGCGGCGACCGGCGTCACGCGCCGCTCGGCGAGGTCGTCGCGGCTCAGCTCGCGGCGCGCGGCGCGGCGGGCGCGGTCGTCGACGGCGTCGTCACCGACGTCGACGAGATCGAAGCTCTCGGGCTCACCGTCCACGCGCGGGGCACGAGCATGCTCACCACGAAGCTGCACGGGATCGACGCCGGCGGCGTCAACGTCCCGGTGACGTGCGGCGGAGCGGTGGTCCGTCCCGGCGACGCGGTCCTCGCCGATGCCAACGGCGTGCTGGTGGTGCCGATCGAGGTGCTCGAGCGGATCGTCGACATCGCTCTCGCCGACGACGCCGAAGAGCCCTCCCTCGTGGCCGAGCTCCGCGGCGGGGCGCCTCTCGGCGGTCTGACCGGTGCGAGTGCGACCGTCGCGGAGCTGCTCGCGCTCGACACCCCCCAGTAGCGGCAAGCCGCTCGACCCGCTCGGCGGGCCCGGCCGTGCAGGCCGCTGCTCCGCCGTGCCCGAACACCCTCGAAAGGACCGAACATGCTGCTGAAAGCCGCCATCAACGGTGGTCGCCCCACGGAGGAGCACCCCGCCGTCCCCCGCACGACCGAGCAGATCGTCGAGGCGAGCCTCGCCGCCGTCGCCGCGGGAGCCGACGTCGTCCACGCGCACGTGATCACCAGCGGCGGGGAGCAGACCATCCACCCGGACGCGGTGGGCGCCTGGGTGCGCGCCATGCGGGCCGCCGACCCCGCGGTCGTCATCGGCACCACCACGGGCCTGTGGACGGTCTCGTCCCATGCGGAGCGGATGGCCCACGTCGCGGCCTGGCCCGCCGACGCGCTCCCCGATTTCGCGTCGGTGGCCTTCTGCGAGGAGGGAGCCGCCGAGGCCGCCGAGCTCGTGATCGAGCGCGGCATGATCCTGGAGTCGGCCGTGTGGTCGATGGACGACGTGCCCGCGCTGCTCGCCTCGCCGACGCTGCACCGGAACGTCCGCGTGCTGATCGAGCCCGAGGTCGAGGAACCCGATCTGGCCGTCGCGCAGTGTCGGGAGATCGCGGCGGCGCTCCGGGCCTCCGGCGTCACCGCTCCGATCCTCTACCACGGCTACGACGAGACGGTGTGGCCGGTCGTCGAGGCGGCGATCGAGGACGGCTGCGAGACCCGGATCGGGTTCGAGGACGGCGTGAAGATGCCCGACGGCTCCGCGCCGCGTGACAACGCAGACCTCGTGCGCGCGGCACGGGCGCTGGAATCCCGCTGACGGATCGCGCGCTTCCCCGCCCGCCCCTCCGCCCCGAGCCGCTACTCTGGGATGCAGCGGTGAGAGGGGCGGGCGTCATGCTGGACGATCTGGATCGGCGGCTCGTCGAGATGCTCGCGCGCGACGGGCGGCGGAGCTTCGCCTCCCTGGCCGAGGAGCTCGGGGTCTCGCAGTCGACGGTGCGCACTCGGCTCTCCAGGCTGCGGGAGGACGACGCGCTGCAGATCGTCGCGCTGTGCAATGCGCTGCTGCTCGGCCACCAGGTCGTCAGGCTGCTGCTGCGGGTGCGCAACCTGACCCCGCGTTCCGTGGCGAACGGACTGCTCGGAATCACCCAGATCAATCACGTCGCGCTCGTGGCGGGATCGCATGACCTCTATCTCGAAGCGACCTGCCGGGATCAGCCGCAGCTCATCGACCTGATGGACGAGATCCGGCGGCATCCCGGGGTGGCCTCGATCCAGCCGATCATCGTCACCTCCCTCGCCAAGGACTACACCTGGGAGGGCCTCCGCGGCACCGCGGGGCAGAGCATCAGCGACCCGGACGGCTGAGCAGCCGGCCCGCGCGGTTCGCGGGGAGCGGCTCGCGGAAGCCCTGCCACAGGTAGGTGTCCTTCATCACCTCGAGCACGGTGAGCGTCTCGAGATCCGAGATGCCGCGGATCCGGCGCAGATCCTGCAGGACGATCTTGCCGAGCTCCTGCGCGTCCTGAGCGACCACGTCGAGGATGATGTCGTAGTAGCCGAGCGCGCACGCGACGTACTTCACCTGCGGATGGTCCGCGATCTGCTCCGCGACTCGGGCGACCGGGACCTCGGCGACGCGGATGCCGATGTGTGCTGCGATCCCGCCGATCTTCGTCTCGTCGTACATGCCGGCGACGTAGATGATGCCGAGTGAGACGAGGCGGTTGTAGCGCTGCCGGATCGTGGGCTCCGAGAATCCGATCCGCCGGCCGATCTCGGCGAAGGAGAGGCGGCCGTCCACGCGGAGCTCGTCGATGATGTCCCGGTCCACGTCATCGAGGAGGGGCTCCTCCTGCTGCTTCGTCGCGTCCACGTCACCAGTCTAGCTTCGGCGCCCGGCCGCGGCCGGGATCGTCGACGCCCGGCCCCGCGCGGGCGGTTCCTGCCGGAGCGCCCGGCCGCGGCGGGTCGGGTCGAGCGGTTTCAGGCCGGATGTCGGCGGTCGCCGGTAGCATGGACCCCGTGGTTGCCGCACTGTATCGCCGTTATCGGCCAGAAACGTTCGCCGAGATGATCGGTCAGTCCCAGGTGACCGAACCGCTCATGACGGCTCTGCGCACGGGGCGCATCGGTCACGCCTATCTCTTCAGCGGCCCGCGCGGCTGCGGCAAGACGACCTCGGCCCGCATCCTGGCGCGCTGTCTCAACTGCGCCGAGGGTCCCACCGACACCCCGTGCGGCACGTGCCCCAGCTGCGTCGAGCTGAGCCGGGACGGGGGCGGTTCGCTCGACGTCGTGGAGATCGACGCCGCGAGCCACGGCGGCGTCGACGACGCGCGCGATCTGCGCGAGCGCGCCGTGTTCGCGCCCGCTCGGGACCGCTACAAGATCTTCATCATCGACGAGGCCCACATGGTCACGGCGGCCGGCTTCAACGCGCTGCTCAAGATCGTCGAGGAGCCGCCGCCGCACGTGAAGTTCGTCTTCGCCACCACCGAGCCCGACAAGGTCATCGGCACGATCCGCTCGCGCACCCACCACTACCCGTTCCGGCTCATCGCGCCGGGCACGCTCATCGACTACGTGCAGTCGCTCTGCGACAGCGAGGGCGTGCAGGTCGAGCCGGGCGTGCTGCCGCTCGTGGTGCGCGCGGGCGGCGGCTCGCCCCGAGACACGCTCTCGATCCTCGATCAGCTCATCGCGGGATCCGAGGGCGACCGGGTCTCTGCCGAGCGCGCGGCCGGGCTGCTCGGCTTCACGCACGCGGAGCTGCTCGACGACGCGGTGGCCGCGTTCGGCGCCCACGATCCGGCGGCGGCGTTCCGCGCCACCGATCGAGTGGTGCAGACGGGGCAGGATCCGCGGCGCTTCGTCGAGGACCTCCTGGAGCGCCTGCGCGATCTCATCGTCGTGAGCGCCACGACGGTCGACGGTGCCGCCGCGGTCTTCCGCGGGGTGCCGCAGGACCAGCTCACCCGCATGTTCGAGCAGGCCCAGAGCTTCGGACCGGGCGAGCTGTCGCGCATCGCCGACGTGGTGAGCGGCGCGCTCGACAAGATGGCGGGGGCCACGGCTCCCCGGCTGCAGCTCGAGCTGATGGTGGCCCGCGCGCTCGTGCAGAGCGCTGCGGCGGGCCCCGCCGTCGCGCCGGGCGGAGTCGCGGCCGGCGCCGCGGCCGGTGCTGCACCGTCGAGACAGGTTCCGCCCGCCTCGCCGGCCGAGACCGCGGCTCGGCCTCCCGCGCAGCAGGCACCTCGCCCCGACCCGCTCGCGGCGCTGGCCGCGGCGCGCAACGCCGTGCAGGAGCCGCAGGCCGCGAGCGCGGCTCAGGCGCAAGCGCCGGCGCAGCCGCAGGCGCAAGCGCCGGCCGCGACGCAGGCCGCGGGCGAACCCGCCCCGCAGGCGCCGAACGCGGCGGAGACCGCGGCCTCGATCCGGAGCTTCCTGCGCGAGGACGCGGCCGGTGCCGGGCCGCAGCAGAGCCCCGCTGCACCGCAGCCCGAACGGGCGCCGCAGGCGCAGCCGCAGCCCGCCGGCGGAGCCGAGAGCCCCGAGGGCGCGGCCGATCGCCACCCGAACGAGGCCGCCGCCTCCTTCGGGCGCCCCATATCGGACGTGCTCAGCGCGGCCGACATCGCGAGCATCGGCGCCGAGCCGAGCGCCCAGCCGCGGCCCGCGCCGGCCGCGCCCGGGACTGCGGGGCCCGCACCGTCCGAGTCGGCGTCTTCCCCGGAGGCCTCCCAGCCGGCGGAACAGGCACCCGCGGGAGAGCCCGCTCAGGGCTCCGAAGCCGGATCGGACTCGTCTCCGGCGATCCCGTCCGATCCCGTCGGGGTCTCGGAGCAGGCGGGGGATCCGGCCGCGCACGACGAGGAGGCGCCGGGCGGCTTCGACGACCTGGTCGAGCTCTGGCCCGAGCTGCTCGAGGAGATCCTGCAGCAGGATCGCGACGCCTGGAATGCAGTGCGCGTGGTGACGCCGCTCGCGCTGGAGGGAGACGTGCTCACCGTCGGGCTCGCCTCGCAGTCCGACCTCGCAGCGTTCAAGTCGGTGGGTGCCGGCCCGTTGCGCGACACCATCCACGCCGCGGTCGGCGTGAGCGTGAAGTACGTGCCGAAGCGCGTCGCCGCGCGCGAGGGCGCCGCGCCCGGCGAGGGCTCGGGCGGGCAGCAGCGCGCGCCGCAGGCCGACGCAGAGGAGCCTCATCGAGCCGGTGCAGCCGAAGCCCCCGCGGTCGACATGGACGATCCGGTGCAGCGGGCCGCCGCGCGGCTGAGTGCGCTCGGCCCGGCCCTCGCCGCACCAGGCTGGGCCGGTCCGGTGCCCGCCGAACCCGCGCCGTCAGCGGCGCCCGACGACTCGGGGCCGGAGGCCGCTTCGCCCGACCGAACCGCGGCCGACCGGCCGAATGCTGCGGACGGGCAGCCCGCGGATCCGGAGACGGCCGGAGCGCGCGCCGCCCTGTCCGGGCAGACGCAGTCGGCCGACGCAGCCGGATCGGCGATCCCGACCGCGCCGTCGACCGGGCCCGCAGGCGGAACGGGTGAGGCGGCCGACGCCTCCGGGCCGCGCGGCGCCGGCGCCGGGGGTGCGGATTCGTCCGGCGGCGACCCGTACGACGACGGCGCCTACCCCGACGGCGCCTACGGCGACGGTCCCTACGGAGACACCGACCCGTACGACGACCCCTACGCCGGCGGCGATCCCTATGCCGACGCGAACGGCCCCGAGGCGCCTGCCCCGGACCCTTCCTCATCGTCGGCACCCGAGCCGGCGCCCGCGTCGTCCGCCGCGGCTGCGATCTCGTCCGTCCCGTCAGCGGCCGGGCTCGATCCCGAACGCACCTCGCCGGGGGCCCCGACGGCCGAGAGCCCGGCCGAGAACCCAGCCCCTGAGACCCCGGCAATCGGGAGCCCGGCGGCCGGGCAACCCGGCGAAGCCGCGCAGGCGAAGCGCACCGCGCCCGCCTTCACCCGCTACGGCGAGGCCGTCGTGCGCGAGGTGCTCGGCGCGAGATTCGTGGAGGAGCGCCCGCTCCCGACACGCCAGTGACGCGCACCGCGCCCACCGCGCGGCACCGTTCCCCATCCCATCCGCAGCAGACCGATCCCGCGAGGAGACACCGTGTACGACGGCATCGTCCAAGACCTGATCGACGAGTTCGGCAGGCTGCCCGGTATCGGGCCGAAGTCGGCGCAGCGCATCGCGTTCCACATCCTGCAGACGCAGAACTTCGACGTGTCGCGCCTGGCGGAGCTGCTGGTCGACGTGCGCGAGAAGGTGCGCTTCTGCGAGGTGTGCGGCAACATCACCGAGCAGGAGCGGTGCTCGATCTGCCGCGATCCGCGGCGGGATCAGACGCTCATCTGCGTGGTCGAAGAGCCGAAGGACGTGGTGGCGATCGAGCGCACCCGCCAGTTCCGCGGGCTCTACCACGTGCTGGGAGGAGCGATCAGCCCGATCGACGGCATCGGCCCCGACGACCTCAGCATCCCCGCGCTCATGCGCCGGCTGAGCGCCGGCACGGGTGACGAGGCGGTGCGCGAGGTGATCATCGCCACCGATCCGAACCTCGAGGGCGAGGCGACCGCCGCGTACCTCTCGCGCCTGCTCACGAGCATCGAGGTGCCCGTCTCGCGCCTCGCCTCGGGGCTGCCGGTGGGCGGCGACCTCGAGTTCGCCGACGAGGTGACACTCGGACGGGCCTTCGAGGGGCGGCGCAAGGTCGAGTGACCCTGCCCGACGGCTTCGCCGGGGCGGCGGGCGGCCCCCGCAAGGGCGCACCCCGCGAGGATACGCGCGACATCCGGCTCGCGCCACCCCCTGGCCCGCGTTCGCGCGGCGGGGGATCCTGAGGGCATCGGGGACGCATCCGGCCGTCCGGACCCGAGCGTCCGAGTCCGAGCGTCCGAGGGAGGACCCCATCATGGCTCGCTGCGACACCTGCGGGAACCACTACGACAAGACCTTCACCGTGACGAGGGGCGACGAGCACGGCACCTTCGACAGCTTCGAGTGCGCGGCTCAGGCGATGGCACCGGACTGCGCCCACTGCGGCTGCCGCATCCTCGGTCACGGCGTCGAGGCCGAGGGCTCGATCTACTGCTGCGCGCACTGCGCCCGGGCGGTGGGGGAGCACGAACTCGTGGACCGGGCATGACCTCCCCGCAGAAGGGCGACCGCCCCGCGCGCCCCGATCCCACGAAGATGACGAACCAGCCCGCGCTGCAGACCTCGAGCGGCCTGATCTGGGTGGTCATGGGCGGGCTCTTCGCGATCCTGAGCCTCGTGCCGCTCGTCATGCTGATCGTCTCGGGCGGCGCGTCCCGGCCCGTCGCCATCACGGCGGCCGCGCTGGTCGTGCTGCTCTACGCGCTGCTGGTCGTGCTGCGGGTCGCGATCCCGCCCGGGCCCCGCCGTCTGCGATGGCTCGCGGTCTGCATGCTGACCATGGCCCTGGCGGCGCTCCTCGGCGTCTGGTTGTGCGCGCTGATCGAGAACCGGCTGTAACGGAGGGTTCGCCCGGCCGCGGTCGGATAGACTGGTCCTTCGCGTAGCATTTTGAGGAGGAACCCGCGTGGCGTTGATCGTGCAGAAGTTCGGGGGTTCGTCCGTTGCCGATGCCGAGAGCATCAAGCGCGTCGCCAAGCGCATCGTCGAGGCCCGGAGGGCCGGCAACGATGTCGTCGTCGCGGTGAGCGCCATGGGCGACACCACCGACGAGCTGCTCGACCTCGCGGCCGAGTGCACGCCGATCCCGGCCCCCCGCGAACTCGACATGCTGCTGACCGCCGGCGAGCGCATCTCGATGGCGCTGCTGGCCATGACGATCAAGGGCATGGGCATCGAGGCGCTCTCCTTCACCGGCAGCCAGGCCGGCATGATCACGACCGCCGAGCACGGCGCCGCCAAGATCGTCGACGTCACGCCCGGTCGCGTCCGTGAGGCGCTGGATCAGGGCGCCGTGGCCATCGTCGCCGGCTTCCAGGGCTTCAGCCGCGACTCCCGCGACATCACCACGCTGGGGCGAGGCGGATCCGACACCACGGCCGTGGCGCTCGCAGCGGCGCTCGGCGCCGACGTCTGCGAGATCTACACCGACGTCGACGGCATCTTCACCACCGACCCCCGCATCGTGCCGCTGGCCCGCAAGATCGACGCCATCACCGCCGAGGAGATGCTCGAGCTCGCCGCGGCCGGCGCCAAGGTGCTGCACCTGCGCGCCGTGGAGTACGCCCGCCGGCACGGTGTCGTCCTGCACGTCCGCTCGTCCTTCTCCGACGAGCAGGGCACCATCGTCTACGACCCCGCGAAGGGGCATCCGAAGGGAGATCAGGTGGAAGAGCCGATCATCACTGGTATCGCCGCAGAGAAGAGCGAGGCCAAGGTCACCGTCGGCGGTGTGCCGGACGCCCCGGGCAAGGCGGCGCAGATCTTCGAGATCGTGGCGAAGACCAACGCCAACGTCGACATGATCGTGCAGAACGTCTCGGCCGCGCAGACGAATCGCACCGACATCTCCTTCACCATCCCCCTCGGCGACGGCCGTCGTGTGATCGAGGCGCTCGAGGCCGAGCGCGAGGCGCTCGAGTTCGAGAGCCTGCAGTACGACGACCAGATCGCCAAGGTCGCAGTCGTGGGCGCCGGCATGCGCACCAGCACGGGCGTCTCGGCGCAGCTCTTCCGCGCCCTGTACGAGGCCGACATCAACATCGAGATGATCTCGACCTCCGAGATCCGCATCTCGGTCGTCACGCGCGCCGACCTCATGGACAAGGCCGTGCGCGTGCTGCACACCGCCTTCGGCCTCGACGCCGACACCGAGGCCACGGTCTACGCGGGCACCGGCCGCTAGCCCGCCGCCCCCGAACTCGTCGAGGGGCACCCGAACACCGATCTCCTGCGACCGCGGTGCGGAGCGCAGGACCACAGCAGCAGAACCGTCCTGCGGTGCAGGACGACAGCAACAGAAGAGGATCCGGACCATGGCAGAACAGCAGGGTGTGAACGTCGCCGTCGTCGGCGCGACCGGTCAGGTGGGTGCCGTGATGCGCCGCCTGCTCGACGAGCGCGACTTCCCGATCAAGAGCATCCGCTTCCTCTCGAGCGCCCGCTCCGCCGGCACGCAACTCGAGTTCCGCGGCGAGCAGATCACCGTCGAGGATGTCGACACCGCCGATAAGAGCGGCATCGACATCGCCCTCTTCTCGGCCGGCGGCGCCGCGTCGAAGCAGTACGCGCCCCGGTTCGCCGAGGCCGGCGCGATCGTCATCGACAACTCGAGCGCGTGGCGCCTCGACCCCGAGGTGCCGCTCGTGGTGAGCGAGGTCAACCCGCACGCCATCGACGGCGTGGTGGCGGCCGGCCGCGGCATCATCGCCAACCCCAACTGCACCACCATGGCCGCGATGCCGGTCATGAAGGCGCTCGACGCGGAGGCCGGGCTGGAGCGGCTCGTCGTCACCACCTTCCAGGCGGTGTCGGGATCGGGTCTCGCCGGTGCGCGCGAACTCGCGGGTCAGGCCGTGGCCGCGGTCGAGGCCGGCGGCATCGAGCGCCTCGTGCACGACGGATCCGCGGTCGAGTTCCCCGCGCCCGAGATCTACACCAAGACCATCGCCTTCGACGTGCTGCCGCTCGCCGGGTCGATCGTCGATGACGGCGAGGGCGAGACCGACGAGGAGAAGAAGCTGCGCAACGAGAGCCGCAAGATCCTCGAGCTGCCCGAGCTGCGCGTCGCCGGCACCTGCGTGCGCGTGCCCGTGTTCACCGGCCACTCGCTCTCGATCAACGCCGAGTTCGCGCGTCCGGTCTCCGCCGACCGCGCTCGCGAGGTGCTGGCCGACGCCCCCGGCGTCGAGCTGAGCGACGTGCCCACCCCGCTCGAGGCGGCCGGGCAGGATCCCTCGTTCGTCGGGCGCATCCGCGAGGACCAGTCGGCCCCCGAGGGCCGCGGCCTCGTGCTCTTCATCTCCAACGACAACCTGCGCAAGGGCGCGGCGCTCAACGCGGTGCAGATCGCCGAGGTGGTCGTCGCGAAGCTCGCGGCGTAGCTCGCAGACGCGCTCGAGGGGAGGGGATCGCTTCGGCGATCCCCTCCCCTCCGCGTATGAACGAGGCGGGCGCGGACTACCGCGCGGCTTCGAGCGTGATGAGCGAGGCCTCCGGCCGGCAGGCGAAGCGCACCGGCGCGTAGATCGAGTTGCCGAGGCCGGCGCTCACGTTGAGGAACGCCGCCCGGTGGGCGTCGTACCAGACGCTCAGGCCACGCGCCTGCGCGGTGGGCAGATCGCAGTTCGCCGTGAGCGCGCCCACGCCCGGAACACGCACCTGCCCGCCGTGGGTGTGCCCCGCGAGGATCAGCTGCGCTCCGTCGTCGAGGAACTCGCCCAGCGCCTCCTGGTACGGCGCGTGCACCACACCCAGGCGCAGCGGCGCCTCCTCGGGGCCGTCCAGGCCGTCCTCCGCGTACCGGGCGGCCAGCTCGGCGCGCATGGCGCTCGCGTCGTCGTAGCGGATGTGCGGGTCGTTCAGGCCCAGCAGCTCGAGGCGGGTGCCGCGCAGTTCGAGGCGGGTCGCCGAGTTGTTCAGGTCGATCGCCCCGAGCCCTTCGAGCCCCGCGGTGAGCGCCGCGGTGTCCACGTCGGGCACCCGGCTGCTCAGGCGGCTCGGCGCCAGAAGATACTTAACTGGGTTCTTGAGGATCGGCCCGTAGTAGTCGTTGGAGCCGTGCACGAACACGGTGGGTGCGGCGCCCGCCAGCGGCGCCAGCGCGCGCAGCAGCATCGGGCGGGCCTGGAGGTGCCCCATCAGGTCGCCCGTGAGCACGACGAGATCGGGGCGCAGCTCCGCGAGCGAGCGCACCCAGTCGACCTTGCGGGCCTGCCAGGGGGCGAGGTGCAGGTCGGAGAGCTGCAGCACGCGGATCGGCTCGGCGCCCTCCGCGAGCAGGGGGAGCGTGTGCCGGCGCACGGTGAACAGCCGGCGCTCGATGACGGTGGACCAGAGGAGGACGCCCGCCGCGGTCAGCCCGAGGGCCGCCGCGGCGGGTCGCGGTGAGCGCTGCACGGCGCTCAGTCGTCGTCCCGGTTGCTGCCGCAGTTCAGCGTCAACGTGATCACGCTGCTGGTGCGCGCCTCCGAGCCGCTGTCCGGGCTCACGGAGACGACCTCGTCCCGTCTCGGATCCGGTTTGCCGCCGCCGTCGCAGGTGAAGTCGACGTGCGAGAAGCCCGCGCCGTTCAGCGCCGATTCCGCCTCCCGGCCCGTCGAGCCCACGAGACCTCCCGGAACCTCCGTGGCGCGGCCGTTGCTGCGGTAGACGGTGACGAGGGATCCGAGGCCGATCGACGCGCCGCCCTCCGGGTCGCTCTTGGCGATCATGCCCTTCGCCACCGAGGAGTCGACCTCGCCGCCGTCCGACACGTCGAAGCCGACCTGCGTGAGCATCGAGACGGCCTCGTCGAAGGACTTGCCCTTCACGTCGGGCACGGTCACCATGGTCTGCTGCACCGAGGTCGCCGAGGGCTCGGGGAAGGCCGTGCCGCCGTACTTCTGATCGGCGACATTCATCACGGCGGGCCAGATGCGCGCATCGGCAGTCATGATCGGTCCGCCCGGGCCCCAGAATCCCTGCGTGGTGACGCGTCCCATGGTTCCGTCGGCGAGTTTGACCGGCTCGGCGTTGCCCACCCAGGTGGCCGTGGCGACGGTGGTGCTGGCGCCCGCGGTCCAGTTGTCGACCACGTCGTCGGTGGTGCCGGTCTTCGCGAGGTGCGGGACGCCGGCAACCGAACGAGCATGCGACGCGAGACCGTTGTTCACGGTGTACTCGAGCGCATAGGCCACACCGGCCGCGACCTCGGGGGCGAGCCCCTCGGTGCACTTGCTCTTGGTGAACGGCACCTGCTCGCCGTCGGGGCCGAGGATCTTCTCGATCGGCACCGGGGTGCAGACCGTGCCGTCGCCCGCGAACGCGGCGTAGGCCGAGGCGACCGTGATGGGCGCGATCTCGTCGATGCCGCCGTAGACGTTCGAGGGCACCATGGAGAGGTCGCGCACGTTTCCGTTGAGGGTCGGGACCGTCGGCGTGACGCCGTCCTCCTGCGTGGGCAGGTCCGACGCGCGGTGCAGGCCGAGCTTCTGCGCCGTCGCGAAGGTGTCGCAGAGATCCATCCGCTGCTGCATCGAGACGAGGCCGCCGTTGACGGAGTTGGCGATCGCGGTGAGCACGGGCTGGTTGCCGCGAGTACCGGTGTTGTCGTTCGTGAACTCGAAGGAGCCGAAACCGTACACGCCGTCGGGCAGGCAGCCGGCCCGGAACGAGTTCTCCTGGACGGTGCGGCCGTTGACGTTCACGATGTCGCGCACCGAGTGGCCGGTGCGGATCCACTCCGCGAGCGTGATCGGCTTGAAGGTCGAGCCGATCTGGAAGCCGCTCGAGCCGCCGTACTCGAAGTCGGTGTTGTAGTTGATGTTCGTGTACTCCGGGTTGGAGTCGAGGAAGGCCTGCGCGTTGTTGTACGGCCGGTTCTGCAGCATCGAGAGCACCTTGCCGGTGCCGACCCCGACGCTCACGCTCGCGCCGCCGACATTGATGCCGTCCATGAGCGCCGGTACGTTGCCGTGCATCGCCTCGAGACCCGCGCGCTGCATGTCGAGGTCGATCGTCGTGTAGATCTCGTAGCCGCCGCGGGCGAAGTTGAAGGCCCGCTCCTCCTCGGTCTCGCCGAAGTTCGGATCCTGCTTGATGTACCGCTGCACGTAGTCGCAGAAGTGGCCGAGCCCGTAGCTCTTCTCCGCCAGGAAGCAGCCCTGCTCGCGCTGGGTGATCTTCGGCTCGACCGGGGTGTTGACGGCCTCCTCGTGCTGGGCCTCGGTGATCTTGCCGTGCCGCAGCATGCTGTCGAGGATCTTGTTGCGCCGCTCCTCGTTGGCGGGGAGGTTGTCCTCCACGTCGAGCTGGTAGAGGGAGGGGTTGTTGACGATGGCCACGAGGCTGGCGGCCTCGGCCAGCGACAGGTCCTTCGCCGACTTGCTGTAGTAGTGCTGGGCCGCCGACTCGATGCCGTAGATCTGGCGGCCGAAGAGCGCGATGTTGAGGTAGCCGAGGAGGATGTCGTCCTTCGGGTACTTCTTCTCGATGCTGATGGCATAGCGCATCTCCTGGAGCTTGCGCTCCATGTTCTGCTCCATGGCCTTGTCGTACGCCGCCTTCTGCTCCTCGGGGTCGGAGATCGAGTACGCCTCCTGGATGAGCACGTTGCGCACGTACTGCATCGTGATGGTCGAGGCGCCGGAGAGGTTCTGGCCCGCCGCGTTCTGCAGCACCGCGCGCCCGCTCGCGAGCACGTCGACGCCGCCGTGCGTGTAGAAGCGCGGATCCTCCTCGGAGACCGCCGCGTCCTTCACGTACTGGGAGATCTCGTCCCAGCCCACCGTCTCGCGGTCCTGCTCGTAGAACTCGGCGATCTTGTGGACCGTGCCGTCCGAGCCCGTCGCGTAGAGCGTCGACGGCTCGGCGAGGCGACCCGGGTTCAGGTGGTTCGGGAGCTTCTCGAAGATGCCGATCGCCGAGGATGCCGAGATGCCGCTCAGAGCGACGACGGGGGTGACCGCGGCTGTGACGAGCACGCCCGCGATGACGCTCATTGCAATGGCTCCGATGATGCCTCCGAGGGCACCGCCCGCGCTGCGCGGCTTGAATGAGCGCACACGCGAGGACTGTGATGTCTGACGGGTCATAGAATCAAGGGTAAGCGACGTTGCTGACAAAACCACGAAGCGGGTGCGCCCGCAGGCGCCGTCGCCTATACCACCGCCACCGACCACCGAGGGAGATCCGCACGTGAGTGATACGACCGAAGCCCCGCGCTGGGAGTACTTCGTGACGCCGCTGCTGCTGCACAACGAGGCCCAGATCCTGAACAACTGGGGGGCCCAGGGATGGGAGCTCGTGCAGATCATCGAGGGCCCGGCCGGCGGAAACGTCGCATACCTGAAGAGGAAGGCCTGAT
This sequence comes from Leucobacter sp., assembly GCF_053528595.1. Classification (NCBI taxonomy): domain Bacteria; kingdom Bacillati; phylum Actinomycetota; class Actinomycetes; order Micrococcales; family Microbacteriaceae; genus Leucobacter; species Leucobacter sp. The sequence goes on from NZ_JAIVPF010000024.1 coordinate 158,191, forward strand.
ATGGCGTCAGTAATCGAGGAACGGCTGAGCGAACTCGGCTTCGAGGTTCCCGAGGTGGCCGCGGCCGTCGCGGCGTACGTGCCGGCGATGCGCGACGGCAACTACGTCTACACCGCCGGTCAGCTGCCCTTCGTCGACGGGGCTCTCCCCGCGACGGGCAAGGTGGGCGAGGGGGCGGGGCTCGTCACGCCCGAGCAGGCCACGGAGCTCGCTCAGCTCTGCGCGCTCAACGCGCTCGCGGCGGTGCGCGGGGTGGTCGGCTCCCTCGATCGGATCACGCAGGTGGTGAAGGTGACCGCGTTCGTGGCGTCGGATCCCTCCTTCACCGGGCAGCCGGGGGTCGCCAACGGCGCCTCGGTCTTCCTCGGCCGCGTGTTCGGAGACCTCGGCATCCACGTGCGCTCGGCCGTGGGCGTGGCGGTGCTGCCGCTCGACGCGCCCGTCGAGATCGAGTTCGTCTTCAAGGTCGAGGACTGACGCCTCACAGCGGCGCGGCCGCTTGAGGCGTCAGCCGCTTCGCCGGCGGGACGACTGAGGGGCGGATCCGGTTCACGGATCCGCCCCTCAGCCGTCTACGGCTTCACGCCGGTGCTATCGCTGCTCCTTCTCCTGGCGCATGCGCGCGGAGATGGTCTGCATGACGGCGGTGTCGGCGAGTGTGGTGGTGTCGCCGATCTCGCGGCCCTCCGCGGCGTCCTTGAGGAGGCGGCGCATGATCTTGCCGGATCGGGTCTTGGGGAGCTCGGTCACCACGAACACCTGGCGGGGGCGGGCGATCGCGCCGATCTGGCCGGCGACGTGCTTCTTGAGCTCCTGCTCGGCGGTCTCGGGCGTGAGGAGCTGCTGCTGGGACTTCAGGATCACGAACGCGACGACGGCCTGCCCGGTGGTCTCGTCGTCGGCGCCGACGACCGCTGCCTCGGCGACGGCGTGGTGCTCCACGAGGGCGGACTCGATCTCAGCGGTGGAGAGGCGGTGCCCGGACACGTTCATGACGTCGTCGACGCGGCCGAGGAGCCAGACATCGCCGTCCTCGTCGAGGCGGGCGCCGTCGCCGGCGAAGTAGCGGTCGCCGAACTTCGCCCAGTAGGTGTCGATGAAGCGCTGGTCGTCGCCCCAGATGGTGCGCACCATCGATGGCCAGGGCTGCTGCACCACGAGCAGGCCGCCGCGGCCGTTGCCCACCGGTTCGCCCTGCTCGTCGACGACGGTCGCGGAGATCCCGGGCTGGGGGATCTGCGCGCTGCCAGGCTTCAGGGCGGTGAGGCCCGGCAGGGGTGAGATCATGATCGCCCCGGTCTCGGTCTGCCACCACGTGTCCACGATCGGCGCCTCGCCCGCGCCGATGACCTCGCGGTACCAGCGCCACGCCTCGGGGTTGATGGGCTCGCCGACGCTGCCCAGCACCCGGATCGAGGACAGGTCGTACTGCTCGGGCACCTGCCGGCCGACCTTCATGCAGGCGCGGATCGCGGTGGGGGCGGTGTAGAAGATCGTCACCCCGTACTTCTGGATGATCGACCACCAGCGGCCCCAGTCGGGGGTGTCCGGGGTGCCCTCGTAGATCACCTGGGTGGCGCCGTTGGCGAGCGGCCCGTACACGACGTAGGAGTGCCCGGTGACCCAGCCGATGTCGGCGGTGCACCAGTACACGTCGGTCTCGGGCTTCAGATCGAACACGTCGCGGTGCGTGGTCGAGGTCTGGGTGAGGTAGCCGCCGGAGGTGTGCAGGATGCCCTTGGGCTTGCCGGTGGTACCCGAGGTGTAGAGGATGAACAGCGGGTTCTCGGCCGGGAAGCCCTGCGCGTCGTGATCCCCGTCGAACGCGGTGATCTCCTCATGCCACCACAGGTCGCGGCCCGGCTCCATCGCCACGTCGTTCTGCGTGCGCTCCACCACCAGCACCTTCTGCACCGACAGCGGGCTGCCGGTGTCGAGTGCGAGCGCGTCGTCCACGGTCGGCTTCAGCGCCGATACGCGGCCCTTGCGGTAGCCGCCGTCGGCCGTGATCACCAGCTCGGCCTGCGCGTCGTCGATGCGCGCCCGCAGGCTCTCCGCGCTGAACCCGCCGAACACGACCGAGTGCGCCGCCCCGAGGCGCGCGACCGCGAGCATCGCGATCACCGTCTCGGGGATCATCGGCATGTAGATCGCCACCCGGTCGCCCGCGGACACTCCCAGGCTCGTGAGCATGTTCGCGGCCCGCTTCACCTCGTGCGTCAGTTCCGCGTAGGTGAGGGTGCGCGTATCGCCCGGCTCTCCCTCGAAGTGGATCGCGACGCGGTCGCCGATCCCCGCGGCCACGTGCCGGTCCAGGCAGTTCGCCGCGACGTTCAGCTCTCCGTCGGCGAACCACTTCGCGAACGGCGGATTCGACCAGTCCAGCACCTCCGTGAACGGCTTCGACCACTTCAGCTTCCGCGCCTGCTCCGCCCAGTACGCCTCGGGATCCTCCGCCGCGCGCCAGTACACCGACGGATCGTTCACGTTCGCCTGCGCACGGAACTCGGCCGACGGCGGATAGCTCTCCACCTCCTCGCCGTGATGCAGAGGATGACTTTCAATGGTCCCGTTCTGATCAGTCATGGACACCCTTATCCCATCGTTCGAGTGCGCGCCGTCGTCGGTGCGGGTCCGAGTCCGCGCACCGGCGAGTGGAGCAGTGCGCTTTCCAGGGTATACCTTCCGCTCGGGGGCGTTGACGCTTCGCTCACCGGGTGGAGAAAAACCGGGATCGAGGCGAGTTGTCCACATTCGCGCCCTCACCGCTGCGCCGTCGCCGGTCTCGTGGTTCGCTGAGGCCCATGGACCCCGCCTTTCCGCTCTCCGAGCGCTCCCCGCCCGAAACGGGTGCGTCCGAGACGGGTGCGTCCGCGGTGGGCGCGCCCGAGGCACGTCCGGCCGCGACGCGCACGGCCGGACTCGGCCCGGCGGCGCGGCGGGCGCTCGGAGCACTGCTCCCGCTGCTCGACGAACCGGAGCTGCGCGATCTGCTCGTGCAGGTGCGCGGCGGCGAGGGCGAGCTCTGGGTCGATCGCGGCGGGAGCCTGCAACCGGTCGCGGCGTACCGCGCCGATCCCGAGTCGGTGCACCGGCTGGCCACCGGGCTCGTCGCGGCCGGCGGACGCCATCTCGACGAACTGCACCCCTGCGCCGATGTGCGGCTGGGCGACGGTATCCGGGTGCACGCCGTGCTCCCGCCCGTCGCGGTCTCGGGTGCGGCGGTATCGATCCGGGTGCCGAGGATCTCGCCGCCCGGTCTCGATGAGCTCGTGCGGTGCGGGCTGTGCGATGCGGGCATGGCCGCGGCGCTGCGCGAAGCGGTGCGCGCCCGGCGCAACCTGCTCGTGACGGGCGGAACGGGCAGCGGCAAGACCACGGTGCTCGCGGCGCTGCTCGAAATCGCACCGGCGCACGAACGCATCCTGGTGATCGAGGACGTGACCGAGTTGCGGCTGCGGCATCCGCACGTGGTCTCCCTCGAAGCGCGCCAGGCGAGCGCCGAGGGCGTCGGGGAGGTGACCCTTGACCGGCTGCTCCGCGAGGCCCTGCGCATGCGCCCGGACCGCATCGTGCTGGGGGAGTGCCGGGGAGCGGAGATCTCGACGCTGCTGGGCGCGCTGAACACCGGGCACGACGGAAGCGCCGGCACCCTGCACGCGAGCCGGCTGGAGCACGTGCCCGCGAGACTCGAGGCGCTCGGCGCTCTGGCGGGATGGAACCCCGAGGCGCTCGCGCGCCAGGCGGTCTCCGCGCTGCACGGGGTGATCCACCTGGTGCGGGGGACGAACGGCCCCCGCGTCGCGGCGGTCGGCCGGCTGCTGCTCGGGGCGGACGGGCTGCTCGGGATCGAGCGGGTGCGCCCGTGAATCGTCCGAGCGTGCGGCGAGGTCGCGGAGCGGCGAGGGGTGCGACGACGGAGCGGGCCGCCCGTGCGCGAGCGCGCGGCCGCCCTCCCGGTGCCGACTCGAACGGCGCCGCGGTGAGCGCGCTCAGGTGCGCCGCACTCCTGCGGGGAGGGGTGCCGCCGGCACGGGTCTTCTCCGTTCTCGCGGAGGACCCGCAGGCGGGAGGCGCCGCGGCCGAGATCTCGGCTCGGGTGGAGCTGGGCGAGCCGGTGACCATCGCGATCGCCGCCGGGAGGGGGCCGGAGTGGCGGGTGCTGGCGGTGGCGTGGAGCCTCGCCGAGGAGAGCGGCGTCCCGCTCGCCCCCGCGCTCGATCGCATCGGCGCCGCGCTGCGCGCGCTCGAGCGGCTGCGCGAGCGCCGGACCGTGCTGCTCGCCGCGCCCCGTGCGACGGTGCGGCTGGTGTCGGCGCTGCCGCCGCTCGCTCTCGTACTCGGCTGGCTGCTGGGCTTCGACCCGCTCCCGGTGCTGCTGAGCCCGCTCGGCGCGGCGCTGCTGCCGGCCGGCGTCGCACTGCTGCTGGCCGGGATCGTGTGGGCGCGGGCGCTGCGCCGCGGCGTCGAGCGGGCGGATCGCGTGGCCGGGCTCGAACTCGAGCTGGTGCGGATCGCGCTCGGAGGAGGGGCGCATCCGCGGGTCGCACTGCGGCGGGCGGTCGACTGCGTCGACCGCTTCGGCGCCGAGTGGGTGCCGCTCGACGGGTTCCTGCACGAGCGGACGCTCCGCGCGGTCATCGGGTCGGCGGAGCGCACCGGAACACCGCTCGGCCCCATGCTGGTCGAGGAGGCCGCCGCGGCGCGCACCCGGGCCGAGGCGGAGCTGGAGCGCGCGGCCGAGCGGCTCGGCGTGCGGGTGCTGGTGCCGCTGGGGGTCTGCGTGCTGCCGTCGTTCATCGTGCTCGGGGTGGTGCCGGTGCTCGTCGCGATGCTCGGGGGAGCGTGATGCGCGGCGGGCGCCGCGCGGCCCCGTTCCTCGCTCACACCCGGGGCGAACACCGGCGCCGTCCCCACCTTCTCCACAGATGGCTCGCAGACGACCCGCCGCCGCTGTCGCGAGCGCAGGATGGAAGCACCGGCGCACGCCGGGAGCCGTGCCCGACGGAGGGAATCCCGTGAACATCAGACTCGAACTCGTGTCGGACCGCAGTGCGCCCGGTGCGCCGCGCGGCGCGAAGAGGCCGACCGGCGGAGAACGCACCGCGGCCGCCGCGCCGCGCGGCGAACTCGCCTTCCTGCGACCCCCGGAGCGTGCAGCCGAGGCGCGTCCCCGTCGCCGGCTCGGGGACGATCAGGGAGCGGTCACGGCCGAGTACGCCATCGTCATCCTGGCGGGAGTCGCCTTCGCCGGGCTGCTCGTCGCGATCATGCGGTCGGAGGAGATCCGGGCGATGCTGGTGCGGCTGGTCGAGAATGCGCTGGGCGCCGGCGGATGAGCGATGCGCGGGGGCCGATCGCGGCACGGTCGTTGCCCGTGCTGCCCGTGCTGCCCGTGCTGCCCGTGCTGCCCGCGCTCGCCGCAGGGGCCTCTCGGGGGAGCAGGGGTCGGTCACCGCCGAGTTCGCCATCGTGATGCCGGCGATCCTCGTCGTGCTCGGTCTCGCCATCGGAGGCATCCTCATCTCGGCCCACCGCGTCGCCCTCGTCTCGCTCGCGGCTCAGGTGGCCCGATTCGAGGCGCGCGGAGACGGCGACCTGGCCGCGTCTGCGTTGGAGGAGTGGGAGGGGTCGTCTGTCGAGGTCGTCCGCAGCCGGCACCGCGGGCTGCACTGCGTCACGCTGCGATCGCAGCCCGGCGGGGGCCTGCTCGCCGGGATCGGCATCGAGAGCCTCGCATGCGCGGCCATCAGCGGCGAGACGGCCACGGGAAGCGCACCCGGGCGCGAGACGGCAGAGGGCCGCGCAGCCGGCGGCGGTGCGACGGACGAGGCCGTCGTCCCGGCCGACGAGGGTGCGGGATGAGCGCCCCGGCCCTCCTCGCCTGCGCCGGTGCGGCCCTGTGCCTCGGGTTGCCCGTGATCATCGCGTCCTCGCAGGTCGAGGCGGAGCATCGGGCCGCCGCAGCGGCGGACGCCGCCGCGATCGCCGCGGCCGATGCGCTCGGCGGGTGGATCGATGCGGAGCCGTGCGAGATCGCCCGCGAGGTCGCACTCGTCCACGAGGCACGGCTCCGGAGCTGCCGGATCGACGCCGCTCGCGCCGATGCGCTGGTCGAGGCGGCCGCCGCCGCTCCGTTCGAGGCGATCGCGGCGGCTCGCGCGGGTCCGGGCGGAGTGGAGACGGCGGCTCCGGACGGTCCCGTCGGTCCCGACGGCTGGGCGTGGCCGTCGGACTCGCGAGCGGTGTCCCAGGGGTTCCACGACGGGCTGGCCATCGACCTGGCGGTCACGCGCGAGGGCGCGCTCTACGCGCCCTACGCCGGGGTGCTGCTGCTGGCGGGTCCCGACGGCGGGGGCGTGCCCGAGCGGTGCCTCGCGCAGCCGGAGTGGTGGCGCGGCCCCAACTTCTCGGTCGTGATCCGTCACGAGTACCGAGGGCGGGTGCTCTACAGCTCGCACAACCACATCGCCCCCGCATCGCCGCAGCGCTTCGGACTGGCGCCCGGCACCCGGGTGCGGGCGGGGCAGCGCGTCGCCTCCGCGGGGATGAGCGGCTGCACCTCCGGCCCCCACACGCACTTCACGCTCTCGTCGGGCCCCGTGAACGCGCACCCCGATGTCGATCCGTTCGCCTACATCGGGCCGCCCTGAGCGCCCCGCGGCTTGGCCCTACTATTGAGGAGGCATCGCGCCCCGATGAGAGAGCAGTTCCCGTCGGGATGGTGGATTCTCACATGAGAGTGTGTATCGTGTCGGTGCAGAACGGTCGCCCGCGTCGAGGGCCCGTGCAGCGCAGAGTTCGAAGCGAATGAAGGAGACCCGTGGCGGGTACGAAGAAACTCGTGATCGTCGAGTCGCCGACCAAGGCGAAGACGATCGGCGGCTACCTCGGAGATGACTACGAGGTGATCGCGTCGGTCGGTCACGTGCGCGACCTCGCGGAGCCCTCGGAGCTGCCGAGCGAGCTCAAGAAGGGCCCGTTCGGCAAGTTCGCGGTCGACGTCGAGAACGACTTCGCGCCGTACTACGTGGTCAACGACAACAAGAGGAAGACCGTCGCCGAACTCAAGCGCGCCTTGAAGGGAGCGGACGAGCTCTGGCTCGCCACGGATGAGGACCGCGAGGGAGAGGCCATCGCGTGGCACCTGCTCGAGGTGCTGAAGCCGAAGGTGCCCGTGCGCCGCATGGTGTTCCACGAGATCACCAAGGAGGCGATCGAGCAGGCGAAGCAGAACACGCGCGACCTCGACATCGCGCTCGTCGACGCGCAGGAGACCCGCCGGATCCTCGACCGCCTGTACGGCTACGACATCTCTCCCGTGCTCTGGCGCAAGGTCGCCCCGAAGCTGTCGGCCGGTCGCGTGCAGTCCGCGGCGACGCGTCTCGTCGTCGACCGCGAGCGCGAGCGGCAGGCCTTCCGCTCCGCCGAGTACTGGGATCTCACGGCCACCTTCAGCCCGGCCGCCGACGCAGTCGACACCACCGCGTTCGAGGCCAAGCTGGTGCGTCTGGACGGCCAGCGCCTCGCGACCGGCGGCGACTTCGGCGACGACGGCGCGCTCACGGGCAAGGCCGCCAAAGCGGGTGTGATCCGGCTGGAGCAGCAGCGTGCGGAGTCCCTCGCCGCGCTGCTCGCGAACGGCGCCTCCGCCGAGGTGCGCTCCGTCGAGACGAAGCCCCACACGCGCCGCCCCGCGGCTCCCTTCACCACCTCCACGCTGCAGCAGGAGGCCTCGCGCAAGCTGCGCTACAGCTCGCGGCAGACCATGTCGTTCGCGCAGTCGCTGTACGAGAACGGCTACATCACCTATATGCGCACCGACTCGCCCACGCTCTCGAAGCAGGCGATCCAGGCGGCGCGCTCGCAGGCCGCGGAGCTCTACGGCGCCCAGACGCTGCCCGACAAGCCCCGCGTCTACACGGGCAAGTCGAAGGGCGCGCAGGAGGCCCACGAGGCCATCCGTCCCGCCGGCGACACCTTCCAGCGCCCCAGCGCGCTCAAGGGCAAGCTCTCCCAGGGCGAATACGCCCTGTACGAGCTGATCTGGAAGCGCACCGTGGCCAGCCAGATGGCCGACGCCAAGGGGTCGACCGACACCGTCACGCTCGCCGTCTCCGTCGAGGAGCCCGGATCCTCCGCCCCCACCGCCGCCGAGTTCACCGCCAGCGGCACGGTCATCACGTTCCCCGGCTTCCTGCTCGCCTACGAGGAGGGGCGCGACGAGAAGCGCGGAGACAGCGAGAAGAACGGCGGGGATCAGAACGTGTCGCTGCCGCAGCTAGCCTCCGGCCAGCGCCTCGGCATCGAGCAGCCGGAGGCGAAGGGGCACGAGACGAGTCCGCCGCCCCGCTACACGGAGGCCAGCCTCACCAAGCGGCTCGAGGAGCTCGGCATCGGACGCCCCTCGACCTACGCGGCGATCATCAGCACCATCATGGACCGCGGCTACGTGGCGAAGAAAGGGCAGGCGCTCGTGCCGAGCTGGATCGCCTTCTCGGTCGTGCGCCTGCTCGAGGAGCACTTCAGCGAGCTGGTCGACTACGACTTCACCGCCGAGATGGAGAACGACCTCGACCGCATCGCGGCGGGCGAGGAGGCGCGCGGCAAGTGGCTGGGCGAGTTCTACTTCGGCACCGACAACCACCCCGGCCTGCGCGGCGTGGTGGACAATCTCGGCGAGATCGACGCGCGCGCGATCAACACGATCAAGATCGACGACGAGATCTCGCTGCGCAACGGCAAGTACGGCCCCTACCTCGAGGTCTTCGACGACAAGTGCGAGGTCGGCGATGACGGGGTGCTCAAGCCCCGCAGCGTCAACATCCCCGACGGCATGGCCCCCGACGAGCTGACCCCCGCGAAAGCGCACGAGCTCGCCGACGCGGAGCCCGCCGAGGACCGGGTGGTCGGGCTGCACCCCCAGACGGGCAAGCGCATCATCGCGAAGAACGGCCGCTTCGGTCCCTACGTCACCGAGCTGCCCGACGAGGGCGAGGAGCTGCCGAAGGGGCAGAAGCCGCGCACCGCCTCGCTCTTCAAGAGCATGGATCCCGCGACGGTCGACCTCGACACCGCGGTCGCCCTGCTCGACCTGCCCCGGGTGGTCGGCGTCGATCCCGAATCGAACGCCGAGATCACGGCGCAGAACGGGCGCTACGGACCGTACCTCAAGAAGGGCACCGACACGCGCTCCCTTCCGGGAGAGGACGCGATCTTCTCGATCGATCTGGCCGGCGCGCAGGAGCTGTTCGCGCAGCCGAAGTACGGTGCCCGCAAGGCGTCGAGCGCGCTGAAGGAGTTCGACGCCGACCCCGTCAGCGGCAAGCCGGTGCGCGTGCGCGACGGCCGCTTCGGCCCGTACGTCACCGACGGCGAGACCAACGCGACGATCCCGCGCGGCGACAGCGTCGAGGACATCACCTTCGAGCGGGCCATCGAACTGCTCGCCCTCAAGCGGGCGAAGGGACCGGCCAAGAAGAAGGCTCCGGCGCGCAAGGCGGCGCCCAAGAAGGCCCCCGCCAAGAAGACCGCCGCGGCCGGCAGCACCGCGAAGGCGGTCGATCCCGCCCGGTCGGCCGCGGCCAAGAAGGCCGCGGAGACGCGCCGGGCGAACGCGGCCAGGAAGGCCGCCGAGTCCGCGAGCTGAGGCGATCCGACGGCCGCTCGGAGGCGGAGCGCACGCTGAGCTCCCGCGGAGGGCGGGCGGCGAGAGCGCGGCGAACGAAGTCGAAACCAGGGAGAATGAGCAGATGACCGGTCTCTTCATCACGTTCGAGGGCGGTGACGGCGCGGGCAAGAGCACGCAGGCCGAGCTGCTCGGCGCGTGGCTCGAGGAGCGCGGGTGCGAGGTCGTGCGCACGCGTGAACCCGGCGGCACCCGGCTCGGCGCCGAGGTGCGGCAGCTGCTGCTGCACGGCGGCGAGGCGATCGGCGACGTGGATCCCCGAGCCGAGGCGCTGCTGTACGCCGCCGACCGTGCGCAGCACGTCGCGAAGGTGGTGCGCCCGGCGCTCGAGCGCGGCGCGGTCGTGGTGCAGGACCGCTACATCGACTCCTCGCTCGCCTACCAGGGGGCGGGGCGCGTGCTCGACCTCGCCGAGGTGCGGCGCATCAGCGAGTGGGCCGTCGAAGGGCTCTGGCCCGACCTCACGGTGCTGCTCGACCTCGACCCCGACACGGCCGCCGCGCGCCGCCGCGCCCGCGGCGGCACCGCGGACCGCCTCGAGGCCGAGGCGGGCGGCTTCCACGCGGCCGTGCGGGCCGGCTTCCTGGAACTGGCGCAGGCCGATCCCGATCGCTACCTCGTGCTCGACGCCGCGCAGCCGGCCGACGTGCTGCACGCGGCGATCCTCGCCCGCATCGCGCCGCTCGTGCGGAGCTGAGCCGGAGAGCACCGAGCGCATGGTGGTCCCGTACTGGCAGATGCCGAGGAATCGTCCCGGACGGCTGCTCTGGGTCGGGCTGACCGCGGTCATCGCGCTCGTGTTCGCCGGCCTCGGCATCGCGTTCCTCATCGCCGTGCTCATGGGCGCCGGCGGGGCCACTCGCGCGGGCGACGCCGTGTGGCAGGTGGTCATCGTGCTGCTGTGCGGGCTCGGAGCGGCCGTGTTCGGGTGGCTGCTGGTCGACGGGCTCCGCACGATCGCGCGGGAGCGCGCGGAGCGCCGCCGGATCGCGGATCGCCTCGCCGAGGCCGAGGCCCGGATCCGCCGCCTCCGCGGCCCTGGCCGCTGATCCCTGCTCGACGCACGCAGCCCGTCCGTCGTCGTCCGTCGTCGGCCGTCGCCGGGGAATGCTTCTGCATAGACTGTTCACATGGACGTGCACTGGCTCGCCGAGAGCTTCCCACTGATGCGCGGCGGCGGCGCCTTTCTCGTCGCCATCGGCATCGGCATCGTAGCCGGTGCGTTCGGCGGGAGGAAATGGCGCACGGTGCTGCTGATCGCCGGTGCGGCCGTCGGCGTGCTGATCATGTCGATCGGGGGAGCGACCAAGCTGATCTTCGCCGGGCTGCCGTCGCCGGCGGTCTGGCAGTGGGTCGTTCTCGGCGTTGCGTTCCTCGTCGAGGGCTATCTCGTGAGCGTGGTGGTGAGAAGGTTCCCCGACATCGAATCGCGGGAGTTCTGGATGTGGATGCTGTTCATCGTCGGCGCCCACTTCCTGATCCTCGGCGCGAGCCACGGTCCGGTCTGCGCCGTGCTCGCCGTCGTCTGCATGATCAACGCCTACATCGGGTTGCGGGCCACCTCCGTCGACTTCCGGGTGTTCTGGGGAATCGACGGCGCGCTGAAGGTGCTCGGCGGCGCAGCGATGATCGCGCTCAGCCTCGCCTGACCCGCGGCACTCGGCGCACCGCTTCCGTCGCTCGGATCCCGGCCGTCGCCCGGATGGCGTCGGGGACGCCGATCCGAGTGCTGATCCGGATCCGAGCGACGCGATGAATCGAGCGACGCGGCGAATCGAGCGACGCGGCGACCCGAATGCCGGCCCGATCGGTGCGGCCGACCGCTCCGACGGGGCGTCAGCCGATGACGGGCCCGAAGCGCGACGGCAGCGTGGCCTCCGAGGCCGCGCGCAACTCCGAGAGCGGCAGCGTGAAGCGATCCTGCACCTCGATCGCGGCCGTGTCGCCCGAGCCGTCCGTGACGCCGATGCGCAGCACCGGGAAGTCCCGCCCCTCGCACAGCCCGCGGAACTTCACGTCCTCCTCGTGCGGCACCGCGACCAGCACGCGCGCCTGCGACTCCGAGAACAGCGCGGCGGTGTCGTCGACGCCGTCCCGCGAGACGATCTCATCGATCCACACGCGGGCGCCCACGCCGAAGCGCAGCGCGCCGTCGGTGAGGGCCTGCGCGAGGCCGCCCTCGGACAGGTCGACCGCCCCCGAGAGCAGACCGCCCTGCGACGCGGCGTGCAGCAGCTCGGCCAGCGCGCGCTCGGCCTCGAGGTCGGCCACGGGGGGAGTGCCGCCGAGGTGGTCGTGCACGGTGCCGGCCCAGGCCGAGCCGTCGAGCTCGTCCCGGGTGACGCCGAGCAGGTAGAGGTGCTCGCCCTCGTCCTGCCACCCGCTGGGCACCCGCCGCGCCACGTCGTCGATGATGCCGAGCACGCCCACGACCGGCGTCGGGTGGATCGGGGTGTCGCCGGTCTGGTTGTAGAGCGAGACGTTGCCGCCGGTCACCGGCACCTCGAGCGCGAGGCAGGCGTCCGAGAGGCCCTCGACCGAGCGCGAGAACTGCCACATGACCTCGGGGTTCTCGGGGCTGCCGAAGTTGAGGCAGTCGGTGACCGCGGTGGGCACCGCGCCCGAGGTGGCGACGTTGCGGTACGCCTCGGCCAGGGCGAGCTGCGATCCCGCGTAGGGGTCGAGCTGGCAGTAGCGGCCGTTGGCGTCGGTGGCGATCGAGACGCCGAGGCCCGACTCCTCGTCGACGCGGATCATGCCCGCGCCGTCGGGGAAGGAGAGCGCGGTGTTGCCGAGCACGTACTTGTCGTACTGGTTGGTGACCCACGACACGTCGGCCTGGTTCGGGGAGGCCGCGACCGCGATCAGCTGCGCGCGCAGATCGTCGCCCGAGGCCGCGCGGGCGAGGCCGGCGGCGCGCACGCCGTTCGCCTGCAGCGCGTCGATCCACGCCGGGTAGGCGACGGGGCGCTCGTACACGGGGCCGTCGACCGCGACGGTCGAGGGATCCACGTTGACGATCTCCTCGCCGCGCCAGTTGATGACGAGCCGGCCGGTGTCGGTGACCTCGCCGAGCACACTCGTCTCGACGTCCCACTTCTTCGTGACCTCGAGGAAGGCGTCGAGCTTCTCGGGGGCCACGACCGCCATCATGCGCTCCTGGCTCTCCGACATGAGGATCTCCTCCGCGGTGAGCGAGGGATCGCGCAGCAGCACGCTGTCGAGCTCGATGAACATGCCGCCGTCGCCGTTGGCCGCGAGCTCGGAGGTGGCGCAGGAGATGCCGGCGGCGCCGAGATCCTGGATGCCCTCGACGAGCTCGCCGCGGAACAGCTCGAGGCAGCACTCGATGAGCACCTTCTCGGCGAAGGGATCGCCCACCTGCACGGCCGGGCGCTTGGTCGGGCCGCCCTCGCTGAAGCTGTCGGAGGCGAGGATCGACGCGCCGCCGATGCCGTCGCCGCCCGTGCGCGCGCCGAAGAGCACGACCTTGTTGCCGGTGCCGGAGGCGTTGGCGAGGTGCAGGTCCTCGTGGCGCAGCACGCCGACGCCGAGGGCGTTGACGAGCGGGTTCTGCTGGTACACGCCGTCGAACACGGTCTCGCCGCCGAGGTTGGGCAGGCCGAGGCAGTTGGCGTAGGAGCTGATGCCGGCCACGACGCCGTGCACGACGCGCGCCGTGTCGGGATCGTCGATCGCCCCGAAGCGGAGCTGATCCATGACGGCGACGGGACGCGCGCCCATCGAGATGATGTCGCGGATGATGCCGCCCACGCCGGTGGCGGCGCCCTGGAACGGCTCGATGTACGAGGGGTGGTTGTGGCTCTCCACCTTGAAGGTGACGGCCCAGCCCTCGCCGATGTCGATCACGCCGGCGTTCTCGCCCATGCCGACGAGCAGGCGCTCGCGCATCTTGTCGTTGACCTTCTTGCCGAACTGGCGCAGGTAGATCTTCGACGACTTGTAGGAGCAGTGCTCGGACCACATCACCGAGTACATGGCGAGCTCGCCCGAGGTGGGGCGGCGGCCCAGGATCTCGCGGATCTTCTCGTACTCGTCGGGCTTCAGGCCGAGCGCACCGTACGGCTGCTCCTTGTCAGGCGTCGCGATGGCGTCGGCGACGGTGTCGGGGCGGGGGCCGGCGGGGATTGCGTCGGTGTCAGTCACGCTCGATGTGCTCCGTGGATCGGGTTCGGAACCGGCCGCGGGGCGCGCCGGACGTACGGCCTCCAGTCTACGCCGTCGCCGCGGCGCCCGCGGCTGCCCCGAAGCGGCCGACCGGGTAGCGATTCTCAGACGAACACGGAAGACTGTGAGCATGAGCGATCCGAACACGAACGCACCCGGTCCGCACTCCTCGGAGCCCGTGAACGCCCCGGCGGCGCAAGGCGCCGCGGCGCAGTCGCCCGCGCGCGAGGCCGCGCCGCAGGCCGGCCAGCAGGACGTCTTCTCCTGGCAGAAGGACGCGAGCGCGCCGCCGGCCCCGACTCCTCCCCAGCGGGCTGCGGCGAAGCCGAAGCGCGAGAAGGCGCCCCGGCCGGAGGGGTCGGCGCCGCCGCTCTCCACCTTCCTCAAGGTCAGCATCATCCTGCTCGCGGGCCTCACGATCGCCTCGATCTCCCTCCTGTTCATCGGAGACTTCGAGGGCAAGTTCGAGCGGGTGTTCTCCACCTTCGCGCTCTTCGCCGTGTTCGTGCTCTTCACGGCGCTCGACACCCGCAGGGGGCAGAAGTCGGAGTGGTACGCGCCCGTCGCGCTGATCGCCAACGCCTACATCCTGGGGCTGCTGCTCATCGTGATCTGGATGACCCCGTACGACTCCTTCTCCCTCATGTGGGAGATCTTCTGGAAGTCGGTGTTCGTGATCCTCGTCACGAGGCTCGTGATCCTCTGCTGCCAGTTGCTGCTGCAGCTCGGGTCGACGGCGGTCGTCACCCGGTTCGCCTTCGTCACGAGTGTGCTCGCGGTGCTGTCCGGGATCCTCTTCACCGCGCCGGTCGGCATCGAGGCCTTCGATCTGCACATCCCGGATCTCTACTGGAAGATCGCGACCGCGCTGCTGATCCTCACCGCTCTCGGCCTCTCGATCACGCTGCTGCTGCGCTGGTCGTACGGCGCGGATGCGCGGGAGGCCGCGCGGGCCGCCAAGGCCGCGGCCGCCGAGCCGCACGGCGCACCGCAGCGGCACTGGCAGGGCGGTGCGCAGCAGCCCGCGCAGCCCCAGCAGCCCGCTCTCCAGGCTCCCGCGCCGCCGGCCCCGGCTCAGCAGGCGCAGCCGCTGCTGCCGTGGCCGACCTTCCCGGACGGCCGCCCGCTGCCCGCTCGCCCCGACGGGCAGCCCGACTTCTCGGCGCTGGGCCCCGCGCGGCCCGAGCAGCGCTAGGGGTGCGCCGGGACCGGGCGTCCACCGCTGCGGGTGCCGGCCCGGAGACCGCACCCGTCTCCGCAGCGGGGCGGGGTCCCGCCACGGCGGCATCCGCGGGACTCCGGATCCGCCGGATCGGCGCGCCGGGCCCCGCGGGCTCCGCTCAGGCCGCGGAGCGGGAGATCGAGGCGGTGAGCGCCCTGGTGCGCGCCGCCTACGAGCGGGACTACCGCCTCGACGAGGGATACCTCGGAGAGATCGCCGATGTGCGCCGCCGGATCTCCGCGGCGGAGGTATGGGTGGCCGAGGACCCGGGATCCGGCGCCCTGCTCGGCACGGTCACGGTGCCGAGACCCGGCGAGCGGCTGCACGACGACACCGCCGAGGGCGAGATGGATCTCCGCCTGCTCGGTGTGGCGCACGAGGCGCGCGGTCGCGGCGTCGGCGAGCGCCTGATGCGGCACTGCATCGATCTGGCCCGCCGCCGCGGCGCCTCGCGGCTGGTGCTGCACACGGCGTCGCAGATGGAGACGGCCTGGCGGCTCTATGAGCGGATGGGATTCACGCGGATCCCGGAGCGCGAGCACCACTTCGTCGCCTCGGGGGAGGTGCGGCGGCTGATGGCCTACGGGATCGCGATCGAGTCCGGGCCCGCTGACGGGCGAAACGCCGACTCCACCGGGGGCTTCGAGACCCTCGTTTGAACATCAGATGAAGGTGAGCATAGGCTTATCCGAGTGACTCGGGGGATCGCTGCAAGCGGGAGCCACCGGGTCTGATCGCGCCGGTGCACCTGTGTACCGGCTTTTTTCGTACACCGATCCCGAGGAGAACAGCCGTGTCCATCCGCCTCACCCGAACCGCCTCCGCCGCGGCGCTCACGCTCAGCGCCGTGCTCGTGCTCTCCGCCTGCTCCTCGAGCGCCCCGGCGGACTCGACCGCCGACGAGGGCAGCGCGAACGAGACCGCGGGCACCGTGCTCGTCACCGACAACCACGGCGAGATCGAGGTGCCGGTCGACCCCGAGACCGTCGTGGCGCTCGACAACACCGTGTTCGACACCCTCGACGCGTGGGATGTCGATCTCGCCGCCGTGCCCAAGGGCGTGATGGGCTCGGCCTGGCCCGGCTACACCGACGACGAGGACGTCGCCGACGTGGGCAACCACATCGAGCCCGATCTCGAGGTGATCGTGGCCGAGCAGCCGGACCTGATCATCGGCGGCTACCGCTTCGGCAGCTACTACGACCAGCTCAAGGAGCAGAACCCGCAGGCGGCCGTCATCGAGATCGCGCCGCGCGAGGGCGAGGACCAGTTCGAGGAGCTCAAGCGCCAGACCGGGATCCTCGGCCAGATCTTCGACCGCGAGGACGACGCCGCGGCCCTGAACGACGGCCTCGACGCTGCGATCGCAGGTGCGAAGGACGCCTACAACGGCACCGACACCGTCATGGCGGTCAACACCTCGGCCGGCCAGATCGGCTACCTCGCGCCCGTGGTGGGCCGCGGCCTCGGCCCCGTGTTCCCGGCGCTCGGCTGGCAGCCCGC
Source organism: Leucobacter sp. (assembly GCF_053528595.1). NCBI lineage: Bacteria > Bacillati > Actinomycetota > Actinomycetes > Micrococcales > Microbacteriaceae > Leucobacter > Leucobacter sp. The sequence continues at coordinate 174,792 of NZ_JAIVPF010000024.1, forward strand.
GCTCGAGGTCGAGGGCGCCACCGACGACCACCAGGGCGACGACATCAACGTCGAGGCCATCGCCGACTCCGACCCCGACTGGATCGTGGCGCTCGATCGCGACGCGGCCTTCGCCCCCGAGGAGCGCGAGGCCGGCTCGGCGCCCGCCGACGAACTCATCAGGGACTCCGAGGCGCTGCAGAACGTCACCGCCGTGCAGGAGGACCGGGTCGTGATCCTCGATCCCGACTTCTACCTCACCGAGGGCATCCAGGCCTACACCGAGCTGTTCGATCAGCTCGAGGAGGCGTTCTCGGCCGCATGAGCCGGGAGCCGGCTGCGACCCCGCCGGGTCGCGACATCGGGGCGTCCGCTCGCGAGAGCGGGCGCCCCGGTGGGCGTCCCCGGCCGCGGCCGGAGGACTGCACGGGCGGGGAGGCCGTCATCATCGGCGGCACCCGTCCCGCGGCCCCCGAGATCGCCCCGCCGAGACGCCGCCCCTGGCTCCTCGCGGTCGCGATCCTCGTCGTGCTGGGGCTGCTGCTGGCCTCGCTCGCCGTGGGCGTCTACGACATCGCGGGGAACGACTTCGGATCCGAGATGTTCTGGATCACCCGGGTGCCGCGCACCCTCGCGCTCGTGCTCGCGGGCGCAGCCATGGCCACGAGCGGCCTCGTGATGCAGATGCTCACGCAGAACCGCTTCGTCGACGCGACCACCTCCGGCACCACCGAGTGGGCGGCGCTCGGCCTGCTGCTCACCGCGCTCCTGCTGCCCGAGACGGGCCTGTTCGGCAGGATGGTGATCGCGAGCTGCTTCGCGTTCGCCGGGGCGATGCTCTTCGTGCTGATCCTGCGCAGGATCGTGATCCGCACCGCACTCGTCGTACCGCTGATCGGCATCATGCTCGGCGCGATCGTGAGCTCGCTCACCACGTTCCTCGCCGCGCAGTTCAATCTGCTGCAGATGCTCGGCACCTGGTTCATGGGCAGCTTCACCGCGGTCGTGCGCGGGCGCTACGAGGTGCTGTGGGTGGTGGCGCTCGTCACCCTGCTCGTGTTCCTGATGGCGGATCGCATCACGGTCGCCGGTCTCGGCAAGGACGTCGCGACCAGCGTCGGGGTGCGCTACGAGGCGATCCTCATCGGCGGCACCGCCCTCGTGGCGGTCGCCGCCGGGGTCACGACAGTGGTGGTGGGCTTCCTGCCGCTGCTCGGCCTCGTGGTGCCGAACATCGTCTCGATGATCCGCGGCGACAACGTGCGCAGCAACCTGCCCTGGGTGTGCCTCGGCGGCATCGCGCTCGTGGTCGTCTGCGACCTGATCGGGCGCACCGTCATCATGCCCTTCGAGATCCCGGTCTCGATGGTGCTCGGCCTCGTCGGCGCGGTGGTCTTCATCACCCTGCTGCTCAGACAGCGGAGGGCGGTGTGATGGCGAGCATCGTGACACTCGCGAGCATGGGCGAACCGCCGCTCCCGGCCGGCCCGCGTGCGCCGCGCTGGCGGGAGGCGCTGCCGCTCGTGGTGGTGTTCGGCGCCGCGCTCCTCTTCGCGGTCGCGATCCTCGTCTACGGGAATCCCGCGCCCGCGGGCAGCCCCGGCTTCTGGATCATCGTGCAGTCGCGGCTCACCTCGCTCGGCACGATCGCCTTCGTCGCCGTGAGCCAGTCGCTCGCCACCGTGCTCTTCCACACGGCCACGTCGAACCGCATCCTCACGCCGTCCATCCTCGGCTTCGACGCGCTCTACGTGCTCGTCCAGACCTCCCTCGTGTTCGTCTTCGGCACGGCCGCGGCGAGCATGGAGGGCATCCCGAAGATCATCGCGCAGAGCGTGCTGATGGTGCTCTTCGCGACCCTGCTCTACGGCTGGCTGTTCTCGGGCAAGCGCGCCGATCTGCACCTGCTGCTGCTCGTCGGGGTGGTGCTCGGGATCGGCTTCGGCTCGGTCTCCACCTTCATGCAGCGCATGCTCACGCCGAGCGAGTTCGACGTGCTGAGCGCGCGGCTCTTCGGCAGCATCGGCAAGGGCAACCCCGACTACCTGCCGATCGCGGCGTGCATCGTGCTCGCGATCCTCGTCTTCGCGTGGCGCCGGCGCAGCACCTACGACGTGGTGGCGCTCGGACGCGACGTGGCGATCGGGCTCGGCGTGCACTACCGGCGCGAGGTGGTGACGATCCTGGTGCTCGTCGCCGTGCTGGTGTCGGTGTCGGCCACGATGGTCGGCCCCATGACCTTCTACGGGTTCCTCGTGGCGACCCTCGCCTACCAGTTCACCCGGGGCGACTCGCACGCCGAGACGATCCCGCTCGCCATCGGCATCGGGCTCGTCACCCTGCTGGGGGCCACCTTCGTGCTGCGGCACGTCTTCGCGGCGGCCGGCCTGGTCACCGTGATCATCGAGTTCGCCGGCGGTCTGCTGTTCCTGATCGTCCTGCTGAGAAAGGGGATGCGTTGACCGAGTCGTGCACGGACACCGAGGAGGGCGCCGGCACCCGGGCCGGTGCGGAGCAGGGCATCGCGCTGAGCGGGGTCGAGAAGGCCTACGCGGGCCGGCACGTGCTCGGGCCGGTCGACCTCACGATCGAGCCGGGCGGCGTCACGGCCCTCATCGGCCCCAACGGGGCGGGCAAGTCGACGATGCTCACCATCATCGGGCGGCTGCTCGAGGCCGACAGCGGCCGCGTCGCCGTCGGCGGGCTCGACGTGCGCACCGCGAAGTCGAAGCAGCTCGCGCGGGTGGTCTCGATCCTCAAGCAGGAGAACCACTTCATGGCGCGGCTGACCGTGCGGCAGCTCGTCGCCTTCGGGCGCTTCCCGCACTCGGCCGGCCGGCTGACCGAGATCGACGAGCGCGCGATCCACGCGGCGATCGCCTTCCTCGACCTGGCCGGCATGGAGGACCGGTTCATCGACGAGCTGTCGGGCGGGCAGCGGCAACGCGCCTTCGTGGCGATGGTGCTCGCTCAGGACACCGACTTCGTGCTGCTGGACGAGCCGCTCACCGGCCTCGACATGCGGCACGCCGTGAGCATGATGGGGCAGGTGCGGGCCGCCGCCGACGCGCTGGGCAAGACGGTGGTGCTGGTGATCCACGACGTGAACTTCGCGGCCGCCTACGCCGACCGCATCGTGGCCCTCGCAGGGGGTCGTGTGGTCGCGTCGGGCACGCCCGAGGAGATCATCACCTCGGAGGTGCTGGAGCGCGTGTTCGAGACGCCCGTCGAGGTGATCGAGCGCGACGGGAGGCGGGTCGCGATCTACTACCGCCCGTAGGGGCCTCCGTCGCCCCGCGCGCTGCGCCTTCTTCGCGCGTCAGTAGATGCCACCAAACCGGCCGTGAGACAGCATCTACTGACGCGCGTTCATCGGGACGGGACGGGGCGGGCCGGCCGGGGTGGGGCGGAACGAGGCGGGACGGAGTAGGAGGGGGAGGGACCGGGGCGGGCTAGGAGCCGACTGGCCGGTCGCCGAAGAGCGCCGAGACCGCGGCGATCCCGTCGGACGCGCGTCCCGCTCGGCCGAGTTCGCGGAGCCGCACGGTCGGGCGGTGCAGCAGCCGGCCGGTGAGGTGCCGCAGGGCCGATTCGATCTCGTCGGCCCGGCCGTCGTCGGCGACCCGGCCGCGCAGCCTCGCGATCTCGTCCTCGAGGATCCCGTCGACGAACGAGCGCAGCTCGCGCAGCGCGGGCACCGCGTCGCGCTCGGCGCGCACCGCCGCGAACTCGGCGGCCGCGGTGCGCACGATGTCCCGCGCCTCCAGCTCAGCGCCGAGCTCGGGGATGGGGGCGTGCAGCGCGATGGTCTCCAGATCGAGCAGCTCGACGCCGGGAACGCCCGCGACGTCGGGCGAGATGTTGCGGGGCAGTCCCATGTCGATGAGCAGGCGATGCCTCGCGCGGGGCGGCGTCGGCGTCTCGAGCATGCCGAAGCGGGCGCAGAAGGGGGCGTTGCCCTCGGTGACGGTCTCGTCGAAGCGTCCGCGGGTGAGCAGCGGTTCGTTCATGCTGCTGCAGGCCACCACCAGGTCGGTGCTGCGGAGCTCGGCGTCCAGCGCCTCCGGCGCGACGGCCCGGATGCCGTGGGAGTCGGCGAAGACCTCAGCGCGGCCCGACGGCGAGTACACGCTGACGAGCTGGGCTCCGCGGGACCGCAGCGCGGCCAGGCTCGCCCCCGCGTACGCGCCGGTGCCGATCAGCAGGATGCGCGCCGCTCGCCAGTCGCCCACGCGGCTGTCGACCATCGCGAGGGCGAGCTGCACGAGCGAGCGGCCCTTGGTCTGCAGGCCGGTGCGGTGCTTGACCTGCTTCGAGACCACCATCGCGTGCTGGAACAGCCGCTCGAGCTCGGTGCTCGACCGGCCCGAGGTGCGCGCCGCGTCGATGGCGCGCCGCACCTGGCCCGCGATCTCGCCCTCGCCGACCGAGGCCGACTCGAGACCGCTGGAGACGGCGAACAGGTGCTCGGCCACGGCGTCGCCGCGATGCACCGAACAGGCGTTCGCGAGCTCGGACGGGGCGAGCTCGGCGGCGCGCGCCAAGCCGTCGAGGGCCTGCTCGGGGGCGAGGCCGGGCGCATCGAGATAGGCCTCGAAGCGGTTGCAGGTGGCGAGCACGACGGCGCCCCGGGTGATCCCGGAGTCGCTGAGCGCCGCCGTCACCGTGTCGGTGCGGCGCTCGATGCGTTCGAGCAGATCGAGATCGGCGTTCCGATGATCGACGGAGAGGCAGAGCAGCATGAAGATTCTCGACAGGTGTCTTGATCGGGGGCAATTCGTGGATCGAGGCCCAGGGTTGCACCCCAAGCTGAGCAGATCAGATGTTTCACATCAGATCTATAAGCTAGCATCTCGACCGATGAACTTCCTCCCAGCTTCGCACCCGCTCGTCGACGGACGCACGAGCGACGCCCCCCTGATCCGAGCGCTCCGCGGCGACCGCCCGGAGCGCATCCCCGTCTGGTTCATGCGCCAGGCCGGTCGATCGCTGCCCGAGTACCGCAGCATCCGCGCCGACCATCGTATGCTCGATGCCTGCGTGAACCCCGAACTCGCGAGCGAGATCACGCTGCAGCCGGTGCGGCGGCACGGGGTGGACGCCGCGGTCTTCTTCAGCGACATCGTCGTGCCGCTGCGGCTCGCCGGAGTCGACGTCGATCTGGTCGCGGGTCGCGGCCCTGTCTTCGAGCAGCCCGTGCGCAGCGCCGCCGATGTGGCGCGCTGCCGCGCCGAGTTCACCGCCGATCGGCTGCGCGAGGCGCTCGAGCCCGTGCGCGAGGCGGTGCGGCTGACGGTCGCGGAGCTCGGCGGAACACCCCTCATCGGCTTCGCCGGCGCGCCGTTCACGCTCGCCGCCTACCTCGTGGAGGGCGGCCCCTCCCGGGACCACCTGCGCGCCCGCACGCTCATGCACGCCGATCCGCAGACCTGGCGCGAGCTGCTCGACTGGGCGGCCGAGCTCAGCGGAGTCTTCCTCGAGGCGCAGGTCGAGGCCGGGGCGAGCGCGGTGCAGCTGTTCGACTCCTGGGCGGGCTCGCTCAGCGCGCGCGACTACCGCGAGCACGTCGCTCCCGCCTCCCGCCGCACCCTCGACGCGGTGCGCGGGGTCGGCTACCGGCATCCGCTGCGCGACGGCTACGCCGTGCGGCAGGAGACCGTCCCGATGATCCACTTCGCGGTCGGCTCCGGCCACCTGCTCGAGGAGCTCGCCGACGTCGGCGTCAGCGCACTCGGCGTCGACTGGCGCACGCCGCTCGACGAGGCAAGCCGCCGGCTCGGCGACGCCCTGCCGCTGCAGGGCAACCTCGACCCGGCCTACCTCGGCGCGCCCGCCGAGCAGCTCGAGGCCCACCTCGACGAGGTGCTGCGGCGCGGATCCCGGGCTCCCGCGCACGTGCTGAACCTGGGGCACGGGGTGCCGCCCGAGGCGGATCCGACCGTGCTCACGCGCATCGTGGAACTCGCGCATGCCCGCTGACCGCGTCGAGGCCGCCGGGGCGTCCGCCACCGGCGGCCTCTCCGTCGGCACCGTCGCGGTGGTCGGCGGGGGCGTCTCGGGGCTCGTCGCGGCCCGGGAGCTCGCACTCGCCGGGGCTCGGGTGACGCTGCTCGAGGCCGGCGACCGGCTCGGGGGCCGCCTGCGCGGAGAGACGATCGGGGGTGCGACCGTCGACATCGGCGCCGAGGCCTTCGCGACCCGGGGCGGCGGGGTCGTCGAGCTCCTCGAGGAGCTCGGACTGGGTGATGAGATCGTCAGCCCCGCACCGCTCGGCTCCTGGGTCGTCACGGGGTCCCGTGCGGTGCCGCTGCCCGCGGCCGGCACGATCGGGATCCCGGCGACGCCGCTCTCGCGGGACGCGGTGCGGGCGCTCGGCGTCGCCGGGGCTCTGCGCGCCGCTGTCGAGCCGCTGCTGCCGCGGAGCGCCGGGCGGGGCGGATCCCTCGCCGAGCTCGTGCGGGCGCGCCTCGGCTCGCGCGTGCTCGAGCGCCTGGTGCGGCCGGTGGTGCTCGGGGTCCACTCGACCGATCCGGCCGACATGCCGGTCGATTCGGTTCCCGGTCTCGCCGCCGCCTTCGCCCGCCGCGGATCGCTCGTGGCCGCCGCCCGCGAACTGCGCGACAGCCGCACCGCGGCCGGCGGCGCGGTGGCGGGACTCCGCGCGGGGATGACCGCGCTCGTCGAGGCGCTCGCCGCCGAACTCGGCCGTCTCGAGGTGACGGTGCGCACGGGGGCGTCGGTGAGCGCGCTCGCGCCTCGAGACGATCGCGCGGGATGGACCGTGACGCCGGGCGATGCCGTCGCTTCCCCGGGCGCCGCGGGCGACGCCGGATCCGGCACCGAGGCCGGTGCCGCCCTCGACGTCGACGCCGTGGTCCTCGCGGTCCCCGAGTCGGTCGCGAGGCGGCTGCTCGGCGCGCCGCCGGCGCAGCCCGAGGGGCGCGTCGAGGTCGTCGCACTGCTCATCGACGACGCCGCGCTCGACCGGGCCCCGCGGGGCACCGGTGCCCTGGTGGCCGCGGATGTCGCGGGAACGGCGCGGAGCCGTGCCGTTCCGCGCGCCGCCGCGACGCCCATCGCGGCGAAGGCGCTCACGCACGTCACCGCGAAGTGGCCCGCCCGCGCCGCCGCCCTCGGCGCGGGTCGCCACGTCGTCCGGCTCTCCTACGGGCGCGTCGGCAGCGCCCCGCCGACCGACGGCCTGAACGACGACGAGGCGACCCGGCTCGCGATCCGGGATGCCTCGCGCATCCTCGGGATCGAGCTGCGTCAGGAGTCGGTGCTCGGCATGCGGCGGCGGGAGTGGCTCGCGGGATCCTCGACGGCCGGCGCCGGGATCCCCGAGCCCAGCGGGATCGCGTTCGCGGGAGACTGGGTGAGCGGCACGGGCCTCGCCTCGGTGATCCCGGGCGCCCGCTCGGCGGCGAGGAGGATCATGGACACGACGCACTCGGATGCGCGGACGGCGCCGTCGACTCCGCACCGGACCAGTCGCAACCCATCGCACCACGAAGGAGCCCAGCAGAGATGAACGAGCACCGATCCGCCCCCCGGGTGCGCCGATCCGACTCGCCCGTGGCCGCCGCCCGCGGCCTGCTCCGCATCGGCACGCGGGGGAGCGCCCTCGCGGTCGCCCAGACCACCACCGTCGCCGAGGCCGTCGCTGCCGCCACCGGGCTCGAGGTCGTGCTCGTCATCGTGACGACCCACGGCGACACCTCGCGGGCGCCGCTGTCGCAGCTCGGCGGCACCGGGGTCTTCGTGAGCGCGCTGCGCGACGCCCTGCTCGCCGGCGAGTGCGACCTCGCGGTGCACTCGCTGAAGGATCTCCCCACGGGACCCTGCCCGGGCATCGCTCTGGGCGCCGTGCCCGAGCGAGCCGACGCGCGCGACGCGCTGTGCGCGCGCGACGGGCTCACCCTCGAGACGCTGCCGGACGGGGCCCGCGTCGGCACCGGATCTCCTCGCCGCGTCGCCCAGCTGCTCTCCCGCAGACCCGATCTCGACGTGCACGACCTGCGCGGCAACGTCGACACCCGACTGGGCCGGGTCGGCGTCGACCTCGACGCCGTCGTGCTCGCCTGCGCCGGGCTCGACCGCCTCGGCCGCTCGGCCGTGGTCACCGAGCGCTTCCCGCTCGCCGATGCGCCGGCGGCCCCGGGGCAGGGCGCCCTGGCCATCGAGGTGCGTGCCGAGGACGCCGCGCGCGCGCCGTACGCGGAGGCGCTCGCCGCGCTCGACGACCCCGAGGCGCGCGCCTGCTCCCTCGCGGAGCGCGCACTGCTCGCGATGCTCGAGGCGGGCTGCGCCGCGCCCGTCGGGGCGACGGCCCGAGTCGACGAGGGACGGCTCGTGCTGAGCGCGGACGTGTACCGGCTCGACGGCGGCGCGCGTCTCACCGCGGCGGCCGAGCTGCCGTGGGCGGCGGGGGATCCCGCATCCCTCGATGCCCCCGAGCGCCTCGGACGGATCGTCGCGCGCGACCTGCTGGCGCGGGGCGCGGCGGATCTGGCGCCGCTCGGAGGCGGGCGATGACCACCGCTCCCGCGGATTCGAACCCGTCGGGCGAGGGGGACCTCGTCGGACGCCGGATCCTCGTGCCGCGCGGCGGTGCGCAGGGCGAGCGGCTGGCCGCCGGGATCCGTGCGCGCGGCGGCGTCCCCGTGATCGCGCCGCTCACCGTCACCGCCCCGCCGGAGGATCCCGCAGCGCTCGTCGCCGCGGCCGAGCGATGGAACCGCGGCGACTACGACTGGCTCGTGGTCACGAGCGCCGCCGGGGCCGCCGCGATCGCCGAGGCCGGAGCTCGTCCCGGGCGGGCGCCGGTCGCCGCCGTGGGGCCCGCGACCGCCGAGGCGCTGCGTGCCCGCGGCTTCACCGCGGCGCTCGTCCCCGAGCGCGATTTCTCGGCCGGGGGGCTGTCCGCCGCGCTGCTCGCGGTGCTCGCCGACGAGCACCGCCGCCTGCTGCTCCCGCTCTCCGCGCTCGCGAGCACCGAGCTCGAGAGTGCGCTCACCGCCGCGGGGCACGACCCCGAGCGCGTCGCCGCCTACCGCACGCTCCCGGCCCCGCGCGATCCGGACCTGGAGGCCGAGGTCGCCGCCGGGGGGCTCGACGCGATCCTCGCCACGAGCGGATCCGGGGCGCGCGAGATCGCACGTCGCTTCGCCCCGCTGCCCCGGTCGACCGCGCTCGTCGCGATCGGCGAACCGACCGCGCGCGCCCTCGCCGAGCACGGGCTGCGGCCCGACGCCGTCGCTCGGACGCACACCGGCCCGGGCCTGCTCGATGCGCTCGCGGCCCTGCCCGCCCCCGGTTCCGCGAGCTCCTGGCGGTCCGGCGATCCCGGGCGCAGCGGCCCTCCCCGCCGCGCCGACCTCGCCGGGTCCGGCGAGAGCGCTCCGGCGCATCAGACCCTCCCTCCCGCACGACCAGAAGGAAGTCCCGCATGATCCCCACCGTCCGACCGCGCCGCCTGCGCACGACTCCGGCCCTGCGCAGGCTCGTCGCCGAGACCCGGCTGCACCCCGCCGAGCTGATCCTGCCGGCGTTCGTGCGCGAGGGCATCGCCGAGCCACGGCCCATCGCCTCGATGCCCGGCGTGCTGCAGCACACCCTCGATTCGCTGCGCCGAGCCGCCGCCGAGGCCGCCGAGGCCGGCGTGGGCGGCATCATGCTGTTCGGCGTGCCCGCGGTGCGCGACGCGCACGGCAGCGCGGCCGACGATCCCGAGGGGATCCTCAACGTCGCGACCCGGGCCGTCGTCGCGGAGGCGGGCGACGCGCTCGTCGTGCAGACCGATCTCTGCCTCGACGAGTTCACCGATCACGGCCACTGCGGCGTGCTCGACGCGCGCGGCGCGGTCGACAACGACACGACCCTCGACCGCTATCGCGCGATGGCGGTCGCCCAGGCCGACGCGGGGTCGGCGCTGCTCGGGCTCTCCGGGATGATGGACGGACAGGTCGCCGCCGTGCGGGAGGCCCTGGACGAGGCCGGACACCAGGACACCGCGATCCTCGGATACTCCGCGAAGTACGCGTCGGCCTTCTACGGGCCGTTCCGCGAGGCCGTGGACTCGCAGCTGACGGGCGACCGCCGCAGCTACCAGCAGGATCCCGCCAACCGGCGCGAGGGCCTGCGCGAGGCCGAGCTCGATCTCGCCGAGGGCGCCGACATCGTCATGGTGAAGCCGGCGATGAGCTACCTCGACGTGCTCGCCGACGTCGCCGCCGTGAGCCCCGTGCCCGTGTGGGCCTACCAGGTCTCGGGGGAGGCGGCCATGATCGAGGCGGCCGCCGCGAACGGGTGGATCGACCGGCGCCGGGCGATCGAGGAGTCCGTGGTGAGCATCAAGCGCGCGGGGGCCGATGCCGTGCTCAGCTACTTCGCCGTCGAGCTCGCGGGGTGGATCCGATGAGCGCGGGATCCGGCGCGGGCGCGCGCGCCGCGACCGCTCGCAGCGCCGAACTCGCCGCGCGCGCGGCGCGCGTGATCCCGGGCGGGGTGAACTCGCCGGTGCGCGCCTACGGGTCGGTCGGCGGCACCCCGCGCTTCCTCGTCTCGGGGCGCGGCGCCTGCGTCACCGACGTCGACGGCAACGAGTACGTCGACCTCGTGGCCTCGTGGGGCCCGGCGCTGCTGGGGCACGCGCACCCCGCGGTGGTCGAGGCGGTGCAGGAGGCCGCCGCGCGCGGGCTCGGCTTCGGCGCCTCCGTGCCCGAGGAGGCGGAGCTCGCCGAGGAGATCATCGCCCGCGTGCCCGAGGTCGAGCGCCTGCGGCTCGTCTCGACCGGCACCGAGGCCACCATGACCGCGATCCGGCTCGCGCGCGGCGCCACCGGCCGCCCGCTCATCGTGAAGTTCGCGGGGCACTACCACGGGCACTCCGACGGGCTGCTGGCCGAGGCGGGATCCGGACTCGCGACGCTCGCCATGCCGGGCTCTGCCGGCGTGACCCCCGAGACCGCGGGGCAGACGCTCGTGCTGCCGTACAACGATCCGGCGGCGCTCGCGACGGCCTTCGCCGAGCACGGCGACCGGATCGCGGCGGTCATCGCCGAGGCCGCAGCGGCGAACATGGGTGTGCTGCCGCCCGAGCCGGGGTTCACCGCGGCGATGATCGATCTCGCGCACCGGCACGGCGCGCTCGTGATCCTCGACGAGGTGCTCACCGGCTTCCGCGCCGGCCCCTCGGGCTACTGGGGGATCGAGCAGGCCCGGGTGCCCGAGGGGGCGGCGCCCGACCTCTTCACCTTCGGCAAGGTGGTGGGCGGCGGCCTGCCGCTCGCCGCGCTCGGCGGCCGTGCCGAGATCATGGAGCTGCTGGCCCCGCTCGGCCCCGTCTACCAGGCGGGCACCCTCTCGGGGAACCCGCTCGCGGTGACGGCCGGGCTCACCACGCTGCGCCACGCCGACGTCGCGGCCTACCGCGCGCTCGGGAACGCCGCCGACGCCATCGCCGGCGAGGTCGCGAGCGCGTTCGAGGCCGCGGGGGTGCCGTTCCGCGTGCAGCGCGCCGGCAGCCTGTTCAGCGTGCTCTTCGGGGAGTTCGCCGAGGCGCCGCTCGACTACGCGGCGGTGCAGCGGCAGGACACGGGGCGCCACCGCGCGTTCTTCCACGCGATGCTCGAGCAGGGCGTCAACCTGCCGCCGAGCGCCTTCGAGGCCTGGTTCGTCACCGCCGCGCACGACGACGCCGCGATCGAGCGCATCGCCGCCGCGCTCCCGGCGGCGGCCCGGGCCGCGGCGGCCGCGGGCGCGTAGTCCCGACCGCGTTCCCGGGAGCCGCGCGTCGGCGGGCGGAGCGCGGAACGCAGAGAGGGGCGGTGGATCGCCGATCCACCGCCCCTCTTGCGCGCAGCCGCGGGTTACACCCGGGCGGCCAGCGCGTTCACCGCGCTCGTGAAGAACTTCAGCCCGTCGACGCCGGAGCGCATGGCCTCCGGCATGTCCGGGCCGAAGCCCGGCTCGACGGCGTGCTCGGGGTGCGGCATCAGGCCGACCACGTTGCCGCGCTCGTTCGTGAGGCCGGCGATGTCGTGCAGCGAGCCGTTCGGGTTGACGTCCGCGTAGCGGAACGCGATGAGCCCGTCGCCCTCGAGCCGCTTGAGCGTCTCCTCGTTGGCGATGTAGCCGCCGTCGCCGTTCTTGAGCGGGATCACGATCTCCTCGCCGCGCTCGAACTCGTTGGTCCAGGCCGTGTCGGCGTTCTCGACCACGAGCCGCTGATCGCGGCGGATGAACTGCTGGTGCGCGTTGCGGATCAGGCCGCCGGGCAGCAGGTGCGACTCGACCAGCACCTGGAAGCCGTTGCAGATGCCGAGAACCGGGAGCCCCTTGTTCGCGGCCTCGATCACCTCGGTCATGATGGGCGAGATCGCGGCGATCGCGCCGGGGCGCAGGTAGTCGCCGTAGCTGAAGCCTCCCGGCAGCACGATGGCGTCGACGCCCTGGAGGTCGTGGTCGGCGTGCCAGAGCGCGACGGGTTCGGCGCCCGCGAGGCGGATCGCGCGCTGCGCGTCGCGGTCGTCGAGCGAGCCCGGGAAGGTGACGACGCCGATGCGGGCGGTCATCAGCGCGCCTCGACGTCGGCCGCGGCGCCGTCGACCGTGATCGAGACGACGTCCTCGATGACCGCGTTCGAGAGGATCTCGTCGGCGACCTGGCGCACCTCGGCGAGCACGGCGTCGGTCACCTCGCCGTCGACCGTGAACTCGAAGCGCTTGCCGATGCGCACGTTCTGGAACTTGCCGTGGCCCAGGCGATCCAGCGCCCCCGTGGTCGCCTTGCCCTGCGGATCGAGCAGCTCGGCCTTGGGCATGACATCAACAACAATCGTGGGCACCCGGGGTCTCCGTTTCTCGAGGTGAAGCTCAGTCAATTCTCGCACACCGCGAACGGTTGGCGGCTGGGGCGGGTTGCGCGCGGCTTCTCACGTTCGCGCGCCAGTAGTTGTCACCTCACGTCAGGTTTGGTGACAACTACTGGCGCGCGAACGGGGGCGGGACCCGGCTTTCCCCTCGTTCACGGGAGGGGGCTTCTACTCGCCGGTGAGGCGGGCGTACAGCTCGGCGTAGCGGGCGTAGGTCTGCGACACGATCTCGTCGGGCAGCACGGGCGGCTCGCCCTGCCTGTCCCAGTTGGCGGCGAGCCAGTTGCGCACGATCTGCTTGTCGAAGGAGGCCAGGCGGTCCGCCCTGGGCAGTTCGGCGTCGGAGTAGACCGATGCGTCCCAGTACCGGGACGAGTCGCTCGTCAGCACCTCGTCGGCGAGCACCAGTGCGCCCGCGGCATCGCCCGCCGCGGCGCGCGGATCCCGCCCGAACTCGAACTTGGTGTCGGCGAGCACCACGCCCCGCTCTGCGGCGAGATCCCGCGCGGCCGTGAAGATGCGCAGCGAGGCGTCGCGCAGCGCCGCCGCGACCTCCTCGCCGACCAGCTCGACGCTGCGCTCGTAGCTGATGTTCTCGTCGTGCTCCCCGAGCGGGGCCTTGTACGCGGGGGTGTAG